>NZ_RAWP01000120.1:0-28875 GCF_003668935.1 Corallococcus sp. AB032C
GAGATTCATGAGTCTCTTGGGGGCTGGGAGGTGTGTATAAGAGACAGGCCCCTGCTCGCCGTCACGTCGCGAACCAGCCGGCGGTACAGGTAGACGTGCGCCAGCGCGAGCAGCGTGGTGACCGGCACGAGGAACAACGCCATCCGGAGCCAGTGGGGCATGAAGGACCGTGTCTACCCGCGCAGGAGCTTGTCCACGAGCGCTACGTACTGCTGCTTCGCGGCGTCCTTCGCCAGCCCCTTGCGGCCGGCCCACGCGTCGTATTTCGCGCGCCCCTTGATATCGAGCATGCCGGGGCGCTTGCCCTGCACGTCGCCTTCCGTGCCCTGCTTGAAGAGGGAGTACAGCTCCAGCAGCGTATCGTTCGAGGGGGCCTTGGACAGCGTCTTCACCCGGCTCTGGGCGGCGCTGAAGTCATCATCGAGGGCCATGCGCGGTCTCCGGCAAGCGTGTGCCGGAGACCTTAACAGCCGGCCTCACATCGTCGGCAGCCAAAGGTGGCGGATGTCCTCGGGCAGTTGGGCGCTCACGTCCTCCGCCTCGCCTTCGCTGATTTGATGACGGACGGCGTCCATCACCGCGCGCACCACGGGCTCCACGGCGTCCGGATTCAAGGCCAGGTCCTCGCCCACCAGCTTCAGCAGCTCGTCGCGGCCGAACTTCGACGGGCGGGGGTCTGCGTCGTGGCGCTCGCAGCGGTGCAGCATCTCCGTGAGCCTGCGCGGCAGCTGTGCTTCGAGGTCGAGGGACTCCTCCGCCTGGATGCGTTGCTCCAGGCCGCAGAGCACGGAGACGGCCGCCTGCTGGGCGACACTCGGGGACATGCCGCCCCGGTCGCAGAGGTGGTCGATGAAGCGGGCATACGTCTGACTGGCCCGCATCGCACTGCGCCGCGCACGCCGCTCCTCGATGGACAGCTCGCGCCGCTCCTCCGCGTGCTCCTCGTCCTGGGGTGCGCCGGAGCGGCGCTGCGGATCACGGTCTTCAGCCATGGGGGTCCTCCCTGTCGGTCCCGGTGGGTAACAGGGTGCCCATGCCAGCCCCGGAGGGCACGTCATCGCGGACTGGTGCACTGTCCGCCGGCTGCCTGACTGCTAGGCGGCCACGCGCCGGACGTAGGTGTCCCAGAGGGCGCCGAAGAAGAAGCCGCCGAAGCGGGCCAGGGCCTCCGCCCGCTGCACGCTGTCCCGGGCGTTGAGCACGCGCAGGGTGGTGAGCTGGCGCGCGAACTCCTCCGCCGACAGCCGCAGGAAGCCCCGGCCCATGCACGGTGCCTCCGGGCCATCCCCGCGGTGCAGGGACACGAACAGCGTCGTGGTGTCCTTCCACAGGTCCAGGCCCGGGTCGTCGTAGAGGTCCTTGTAGCCCTCCAGGTAGTACGCCTCGCCGGCCTCGCTGAGCAGGTGCAGCAGGTACTCCATCCGCTGGCCGCCCGGCCGAGCGTGCTCGCGGGTCATCAGGCGCAGCTCGCCGCGCGTCACCACCAGCGGGCGGGACGACAGCACCGGCGCCGTCACCGTGCCCATCAACTTCAAGGGGTGGCGCTCGTCGCGCAGCGTCGCGTTCAGGTCCTCGGCCGTCACGGTGAGCACGAAGCGCAGGGGCGTGGCGTCGTCGCGCTCCGGGTCACCGGCCTCCAGGTGCGGGGCCTTCACGTCGCCGGACAGGAAGCCGTGCATCGTCTCCGTGAAGCGCACGCCCACGGGCCCGGGGGCCTGGGGCGCCGAGGCCTCCGGCAGCGGCGCGTAGTCGATGGTCCACCCGTGGCGCCGGGCCATCAGGGCGCAGGCGCGCTCGGCGACGGCGGAGATGGTGAGCAGGGGGTTGATGCCCAGCGAGCGAGGCACCACGGAGCCGTCGGACACGTACAGCCCCTCGTGCACCGCGTGGCCGGAGGCACCGGAGAAGATGCGCCCCTCGTGGTCCACCACGCCGTCCTCCGCCCGTTCGGCCATGACACAGCCGCCCAGCGGATGCGTGCACAGGAGTTCCTTGCCGAAGGCCTCGGACCAGAGCGGATAGCGCACGAAGGTGCCGCCCAGCGCGGCGGTGGCGCGGCGCAGGCGCTCCTCGATGCGGGTGAGCTGCGGGTCGCGTCCGGCGTCCGGCCAGTGCAGGCGCACGCGGTCATGCTCCAACCGCAGCTCGCCCTTGCCTTCGTCGTGCGACATCACCATCAGCGTCTGCGTGTGCTCCACCGCGCCGTGGTCCGGCCCGCGCACGAAGCTGTCCGCCTGGCGCAGCCGCTCCTGGACCCAGTCCAGGATGCCTTCGTCGGTGTCCTCGCCCACCAGCGCCGCGGCCCCCGCGAGCGCCGCGGGCATCAGCGACGCGAGCGCGCCGGGGATGACGCCCTCCTCGATGATCATCCCCTCGTCCAGGCTGGCGGTGTCGCGCTGGTCGATGACGCCCGCGATGCAGGGGCCGACAGGGTCGCGCGTCTCGTGGTCCTGCTCGCCGTGGCCCACGCCGTGGACGGGCATGTCCAGGTTGTAGCCGAAGGCCAGTACGTCGCCGTTGCTGCTGAAGCGGTGGCCCAGCTTCGAGGACACAGGAAGGCCGAGCTCGCGCGAGCGCAACAGGATTTCCGCCGTGCCCATGGTGCCGGCGGCCAGGACGACGCGGTCCGCGGTGAGCCAGGCGTCGGGCGCGTCGAAGCGCTCGCGGCCGGTGTTCTGGGGGCGGTAGTAGACGCGCCACTTCGTGCCGTCCGGCACCACCGCGCGCACCGACACCTCGGTGAAGATTCGAGCCCCGTGCGCGTGCGCGTCCGGCAGGTAGTTCATCAGCACGGTGTTCTTCGCGCCGGTGTTGCAGCCCGTGGCGCAGTCACCGCACAGCGAGCACCCCGGCTGCCGCACGCCCGCGGCGTTGACGCCCGCCTCGAACGTCACCGCCACTGGAGGCCGCGTCAGCCGTCCGCCCAGCTTCTCCGCGGAGATGCCGAACGTCTTGAGCTTCTGCAGCGGCGGGTGGTCCTCCGGGTACGGCAGGGGCCGCAGCATCAACTCCGCGTGCGCGAAGCCGTCCTCCAGCAGGCCGTGCACGTCGGCGCGCAGGGCCTGGGGCCAGCGAGGGTCCTCGAACACGCGAGGGTCGGGCCGCATCGTCACGCCGGCGTTGATGAGCGACGTGCCGCCCAGGCCGCAGCCGTCGATGACGGACACGTCACCGTTGCGGTGGACCTCGATGAGGCCGGTGGGGCTGCCCACGTCCAGGTCTCCCTGGCCCGGGGCGCAGTGGAGCTGGAACTCGGCCACCGCCTGCGCGGGCGTGCGAGGCATCTCCCCCGGGTGCATCTCCCGGCCGCGCTCCAGCACGCACACCTGTTGCCCCGCGCGCGACAGCCGGCTGGCGGTGATGCCTCCGCCATAGCCCGACCCAACGACGACCACGGGGTAGTGGGATGCCAGCTCACTCCACGGGGATGACAGCCTGCGCATGCTCACCTCTGGCGGCCTGACGCGCCGCCTTTTCCAGATGCCGCCTTTTATTCCCCACCGCTGACGTCAGGGACGGCGGGCCGCATGCTGCGCGGTTCAACGGCGAGGATCCACTCCGCGTCCGTCCCGGGCCCCTGCCTTCCCGCCCGGACAGCGGGCGGACAACCGGGCAGGTCGCTTCTGCCGGTCAGACGCGAAGGGCGCGCATTCTTGAGAGGAAATCCGCCGGAGCCCCCGCCCGCCCGACAGACTCAAAACCTGTCCGACTGTCGGACAAGTTCGTCCGGCGCGCCGCCGACAGGGAGCCTCGAAAGGGTTCTCGCCTTCTCAACCGGTGGACAGACTTCCGGTCCGAAGGCCTAGAAGAAGCGGCGCACCACCCAGGCGCCCAGGCTGAGCAGCACGGAGATGAGGAGCATGGAGGCCAGCGGCGCGTAGACGCGCGTGTTGCCGCTCTCCACTCGGATGTCGCCCGGCAGCCGGCCGAACCAGGAGAAGGCGCCGGCCCACACCAGCAGGCCCACGACGGCGAGCCCCAGGCCCGCCACCACCAGCATCAACCCCTCGGACTTCATCCGGGACTCCCCTCCTCCAACTCCGCGGCCTCGCCCCCCGCGCGGCGGAAGGCGTTCACCAACCGGTGCGCGTGACGCGTCGTCTCCGGCTCGCGGTAGCGAGGGCTGGCCTTCAACACCCACTCCACTGCGGTGTCCAGGTCCATGAGGTGGCCGGGGGAGACGTACACGGGGCTGACGCCCGTGCGAGTGCGGACCGCCATGCCCACCACCTCGCCCTTGTGGGTGATGGGGGACGTGGCGCCCCGCCGCTCCGCGAGCTTCCCGGGCGTGCCCACCAACAGCGACTTGGCGCAGCCGATGGAGGGGATGTCGAACAGCAGCCCTCCGTGACAGGCGATGCCCAGCCGTCGCGGGTGGGCGGTGCCCTGGCCATCGAAGACGAGCACGTCCGGGCGGACGGTGAGCCGCTCCCAGACGGCGGCCAGCACCGGCAGCTCGCGGAAGGACAGCAGGCCGGGGACGTAGGGGAACGTCAGCGGCGCCGTGGCCACCGCGCGGGCCACCGGATGAAGCGTCTGTGCGTCGAGCACCACCATGCCGCCATAGCCCGTGTCGTTGCCCTTCTCCGTGGAGATGTCCGCGCCCGCCAGGCGGGTGATGCGCAGACCCGGAGGTGGTTCGAGGATGAGCTGCTCACGCAGGCGCTTCTGCAGCGCCACGGCCTCC
Organism: Corallococcus sp. AB032C; assembly: GCF_003668935.1. Taxonomy (NCBI): domain Bacteria; kingdom Pseudomonadati; phylum Myxococcota; class Myxococcia; order Myxococcales; family Myxococcaceae; genus Corallococcus; species Corallococcus sp. AB032C. Next base: position 4,688 of record NZ_RAWP01000120.1, read on the forward strand.
GTGGGCGCGCCGGTCCAGGGGTGCGGTGCTCGCGGTGACTCCATGCGTCTCCTCCCGTGAGCCCAACACTGTGCATCCTCCGGCCGGAAGGTGACGGCCGCTCCCCTCCCCCACGTCCAGGAGGCGACGGAGGCCGGAGCATGGCTGCTCGCGCGGCCGGGTTGTCAGGATGCACCTGGGGGCGCCGTCCCGGGCCAGGGTTCCCTTCCCTGGAGGCACGCGACCATGGCGACGCTCAACATCACCTATGACGGACACTCGGCGGACGTGCCGGTGGAGCTGGAGCGGCACATCAGCGACGCGGACGTGCGCCGCATCGCGGTGGAGCTGGTGCGCTCGGGCGGAGTGCCGGGCCTGCACCGCTTCCAGCTGGGGGACGAAGCCTTCCAGCACTACGTCGTGGACCGCTTCCGGGGCGCGCACGGCGAGGAGCGCATCTACCTGCGTCCGAAGGTGCCCTTCGGGGCGTGCTGAGGACGGCCACCATGCGCATCGTCTTCTGTGGCGTGGGGGCCATCGGGTCCGCTGCGGCGCTGCTGTGCCGCAACCTGGACGCGACGCGGGTGTTCATCGACTTCGACCGCGTGGAGTCGAAGAACCTGCTGTCGCAGGCCTACGTGAAGCCGTCCGTCGGAAAGAACAAGGCGGAGGCGCTGAAGCTCCAACTGCACAACCTGCACGGCGTGAAGGCGGAGTCCTTCGGCGTGCGCCTCACGCGCGACAACGTGGAGGCGCTGTGCAAGGGCGCGGACCTGCTGGTGGACGCCTTCGACAACCAGGACAGCCGCCAGTTGCTCAGCGACCACGCCCGGAAGACGGGCACGCCGTTGGTGCACGGCGCGGTGTCCGCGGACGGCACGTTCGGACTGGTGCGCTGGGATGAACGCTTCACGCCCGACGCCGAGGACACGCAAGGCCAGGCCACCTGCGAGGGCGGCGAGCACCTGCCCCTGCTGGGCCTGCTGGCCGCGACGCTCGCGCGGGCGGTGCAGGACTTCCTCAAGCACGGCGTGAAGCGGGACGCGTTCGTGAACCTGAACGCCGTCACCCCGGTCGCGGGTCAGGGCTGAGCCGTCACGGTCAGCCCGCCCGCGCCAGGGCCTCGCGCTCCTCGTCGAAGCGCACGAGCGCCTGGACGATGTCCTCCTTCGAGTCCGTGAGGAGCAGGTGGCGCGCGTACTCCTGCCCCTGGGCCAGGTGCTCCAGCAGTGGGTACACGGGCCGCGTCTGGGTCCAGAACTCGCGGCCCAGGAACAGCATGGGGCTGATGACGCCCACGGTGTTGTAGTGGTTCTGGCAGGCGTCCTGGAAGATCTCCTGCACCGTGCCCGCGCTGCCGGGGGAGTAGACGACGCCACCCCGGGCGATGGTGAGCAGGCCCTCCTCGCGCACGCTGTTGGCGAAGTACTTCGCGACGCGCGTGGCGAAGGGGTTGGGCGGCTCGTGGCCGTAGAGCCAGGTGGGGATGCCCAGGCTGTCGCCCATCGCCGCTGCGTCGAGCAGGGGCCACATGGCGCGCACCTCGAAGGCACGCGCGAGCCAGTCCCGGTCCTTGTAGGACGGAGCGCGCGCCAGCACCGCGAGCGCCGCGTCCAGGTCCTCATCCGGCCGCGCGGCGAACCACGCGCCCAGGTGCGTGGCCTCCATGGCGCCCGGGCCGCCGCCGCTCACCAGGAAGAAGCCCAGGCGCGCCAGCGAACGGGCCAGCTCCGCCACGGAGCGGTAGGCCTCCTGGCCGCGCAGCATGGAATGGCCACCCATGATGGCCACCACCCGGCGGGGCTTGCCCTGATCCATCAGCGCCTCCTCCAGCGCGTCGCTGATGGCGTGGTCGTGAAGCCGCTGCGCCAGGGTCTCCAGGATGGAGGGAGGGTGCGCCCCACCGCGCGAGTTCCAGTGCGCGTAGATGCGCGCATCCAGCGTGTCCGCGTAGGTGTCCGGGCGGGTCGGGTCGAAGCCCGCGTACAGCTCCTCCGGCGTGTAGAGGCTGCCGCGGTACGGGCAGTAGGGCAGCCCGGTGAACGGCGGGAAGACCATGGCGCCCCGGGCAATGACCTGTTGCAGGGTCGCGGGCTCCAGGAGACAGCCCAGGAAGACGGTGCCGGTGAGGTCCGCCTTCAACAGCGCGTCGCTCCAGGCGCGAAGGTCCAGCCCCTGGAGGATGACGTTGGCGAGGCTCCGGCCGTCGCGAAGGTGCTGCTCGAAGGCAGCCAGGGTCTCGAGTTCCGTCATGGGTGTCTCCGCGAGGTGCGTGTCAGGGACGGCATTATCGCCCCGTCATTTCCTCCCAGAAAGGAGGGATGCCCATTGCAGATCCGAAACACGCTGGACCCGAAGCGCCCCGCCACGAAGGTGACCTCTCTGGAGAACCTGGAGCTGGCCACCGCATCCTTCCGTGGCAGTGCGCCCGGGACCTGACGCTCGCACCCGCCACCCGGTGACCCGGGAGGCGTGACGAGGGCCGGGTTCCCGAAGGGGGACCCGGCCCTTGTCGCGTCCGGATCCTCCCTCAAGGTTTCTCCCAACATCGGGATGTAGCTCAGCCTGGTTGAGAGCGTGCGCCTCGGGCGCGCAAGGTCGCTGGTTCGAATCCAGTCATCCCGACTTCAAACACAATCAAGGACACACCCCGCCGGGGTAGCCCAACCTGGTAGAGGCGCCGCGCTCAGAACGCGGAGGTTGCGGGTTCGAATCCCGCCTTCGGCACATCGTCAGGCTTGGCAATCCCAACGGGTTGCCAGGCCTTTTCTCATTCCGTCAACGAGTGAAGGTTTCCGACAGGGGATGACAGTCCTCCATGCTCTCTTCGGTGGGTACGACCGGGCTCTGCACACCACACCGAAGTGCAGTCAGGAGGCGAGCAATGGGCAACCGCTGGTGGGTGGTGCTGTGGCTGGAAGTCATTTCCATGCGAGGAGCCGCCACGGCTTCGCCCCACTCCGAGCCATCAGCCCCCAAGGAGCCGCCCCGCGCTTGGTCTTCACTTGTCTCCACAGCTCCGCACGCGCACTCGGCGTGAGCCCCCTCCTCTTCGCTACTTGCATACCGACAACCTCTCAACCGGGGGAACCCAGGGGGTTGCATTCACCGGTTGAGTGTGCCGCCTGTTCCCAGGTCTTGGGCGTCCTGACGAACAAGCAGTCATGTCCTCCGCAGGTGATTCCCTGGGGCACCACACCCAGCGCCTCGATGGCCGCCTTGTCCTTGGAGCCAGCGGTGTCCTCCGGGCCGCATCCCCCCACGGCCACGGCGACCAGCGAAACAAACAACAGCGAGCGCCTGAAAACAGGATGCTCAGGCATGGGCTCCCCCCGCAGGCCCATCGAACCAGCCAGGAAATCAGGTTTCAACCAGCATGACTGGGAAGATTGCTTATTCAATCTGACAGCACTTCAGGTCCTCCGGGAGACGAACGGGCAAACATTCACCACCGGGGATTGTCGTCGTCCGTATCGTCCCCCATCCCCGGAGTCCGGGGATGCGCGTGGTGCCCCTGTTGTCAATGACGCCCGACGTCGGGAGCGCCTCACGAAACGTAAAAAAGCTCCTCGCGCGCTGACGGAGCGGGGAGGCACGAAGGGCACCGTGTGGAGCCTCCCGGTGTCTTGACACCTCGGGAGCGCACCGGGTTTCTTCGTCCCATGCCCGTCACGCTCAAGAACCTCGCAGGCACGACCACGCTCACCAACGACTCGGTGGACAAGTGGCTCGGCAACGCTGGCTACCCGGTTCCGGAGCATCTCGACGCGAAGTGCATCGAACAGTTCTTGAGTTCGCGGAACAAGACCTACGGCTTCCTCCAGCAGCAGACGTTCTTGTCGGACATCGAAGGCTTCTATCAAGCCCGCCGGGGCATCAAGATCGCCCTGAAGAACCTGGATGGCTATGAGGCCAGCCTCGCGAATCACCGCGTGACGGACACGCTGGTGCTCCAGGTGCTCGACTACAAGTCCGGCAAGAAGCCGTCGGATGAAGTGATGGACTTCGTACGACAGCAGATTTCTGAGGTCCTGCGGGAGGAATGGACATACGTCAGGGAGTGCCGCGAGTCCCTGGAGGAGCAGTGGCGATGGCACCACACGGGCTCCGTGGACAAGGGCGCGCTCTCCCCCGTGGCCGTGAACAGGATCCTCAAACAGTTCTCCGACCAGACCACCGCCTACAAGGAACAGGTCCAGAAGGCCCAGGAGCAGGCCAAGAAGCCGAAGGGCAAGGGCGCCTCCGGTGGGGGACAAGCCGAGCCGCCGCCCGTGATGCCGAAGCCCCCGACGGAGAAGGACCGCGCCAAGTACGCCTACTACGATCCCATTCGCAACAGGCTCATGAGCCTGGGGTTCGTCGTTTCGCCGCCAGGCACCGCGCTCGGCGCGGTGTTCCCAGAGAAGGACTGGATCAAGGGCGTCGCGGGGGTTCGCTTCAATCAGGAGGTGAAGGCCTACACGGATGCGCTCGCCGCGCGCTACCACCTGATTGGCGACGACGAGACGTCACTGACACGTCTGCTGATGGCCCGGCATCCGCAATGGGCGGCCATGAAGGAGATGAAGTCCGCCTTCGTGTCCGCGGTGGGCTGCCTTTGCGTGTCCTGGACCCGGCACACGGTTGCGGGCAGGACCGTGCATGTTCCCATCCTGGGACTCTCCGGTGTCGTCCAGGAGGAGCCTGGCCCTTCCTACTTCCAGAAGTATTGCCGACACCTGGGTCTTCCCAACTGGCAGCCCGACCCCAGCATCCCCGCGTACGGGGAGACCTCTCTGGTGGCGGAGAAGTTCAAGACCGCGCAAGCGCTCATGAAGCGAGAGGAGGAAAGACTCAAGAAGCTCGTGCCCCAAAAAGCCCCGAAGGAAGCCCCGGAGGTCCAGGCGCTGCAGAGGCACCGGGCAAGCTGGAAGGTCACTTCGGAGAAGCTCGAGCAGGAGAAGGCGGAGTTCCAGCAGCGCAAGAGCACAAGCGAGCTCGCGAACGAGCTGAACGTCAATTACGAGACGATGATCGAACGGACGAATCTCGTGGCGTTGGGTTATCGCGCGCGAACCCTGCTGCGGCTCCGAACGCCCGCGCGGCAGGCCCTGTTCAGCTACGTCTCGTTCCGCCAGGACAAGTCCCATGACGACCTGTCGGTCAAGACGCTCCAGGACGTCAAGCTGGGCGTGGACCTGTGGGTCTGCGGTTGGCACTCACTGAACTGCGCTGAACCGGCGGCGCTCATGACCGCCTCGTCGTACTTCGCGGAGGGCTGCGATGTGCTCGTCTGTTTCCCCTATGAGGGATTGAATGACGCGGGCACCGGGCGCAACCGCCCGAAGGAGACCTGCCCCTGGTGTGCCGCCGTGGAGCTTGGCTTCCGAAGCCTCAGCGAGAACAAGGGGAAGGTCCCCACGGGCCTCAGCACGGGAGCGTGGCTGACGCAGCTCACGCTGACGCTCCAGGATGAACCCGACGAGGTCCTGCCCGTAAACCGGGGCTTCGATGCCTTCCAGGACGACAACTCCATCATGACGGCGACGCGGATGACGCTCGCGGGAGACGACAAGGGGCTGGTGAAGAACAGCGACCTCGAGTCTCCCGCGTACAGCAGCGTGGTCATGACGAAGATTGGTCGCCTGCGCTCGATGTATCACCTGCTGGGACTGATTGATCGCGAAGTCGTGGCGCTGGATCGCCAGTTGTACCCGCACGCCGGATTCGGGGTGGTGTCCAAGTTCCTGAAGTAGGGGCCGCGTCAGGGAACGGCAGCAGGTGTGACTCCGAGCTTCCCAAGGACCTTCACGGCATTGGCGTTCCCGGCGTCCAGCGCGAGCGACTTCCTGTAGCTCTTGATGGCCGCTTCCTTCAGGCCCAGTTGGAGTTGGGCCTCGCCCAGGCCGCGGTGTCGACGCCCTTGAGCCGCATGAGCACATCCACCTGCGCGGACGGCATCTCGGGCTCGGGCTTGAACGCGCTCCAGGCATACTCCGCCGCCACGCTGGCGATGAGGCGGTCGAAGAGCAGGAAACCGTTATCGGAGTTGGCCATGACGACCACTCCGCTCCCCGTGTCACTGAAGGCCATGAACGCGGCCTGGAAGCCCTCGTCCGCGCCGCCGTGCCTGAAGCGTCCGGTGCCGGGCTCCACCTGGAAGCCCAGCCCGAACCGCTCCGACTGCTGCGTCAGCACCTGCTTCGTCATCGCCTGTGACAGCACGCGCCGGGACTTCCCTGCCTTCGCGCTGGACACCTCGAGGGCGACCCGCGCGAGGTCGGACGGCGTCGTCCACAGTCCGGCCGCGGCCATCTCCGGGTACACGTGCCAGCGCCCCGCCACGCTCTTCCCGCTGGCGTACGTCCCCGTGGCCGTCCTGGCGGCCAGGTCCGGAGGCAGCGGCTGCTCGTAGGAGCTGCGGGTCATGCCGAGCGGCGTCAGCACCGTCTCGCGCATGATTTGGGGGAACGGCTTCTGGAGCTGGTCCACCATCATCAACTGGACGATGGACGTGCCGCCGCCGCTGTAGCGTGTCTTCGTCCCGGGGACGAGGTCGACACGCACCGGGGCGGTGTTCGCGGGCGCCTCGCCCTCCAACAGTGACCTTCTGCTCCTTCGTGAAGTCGTTCTCAGGCAGCTTCCATGAGCGCAGCCTGTCGTTGATGTTCTCATCGAGCGACCCGTTGCCCGCTTCGACGAAGTGCAGCGCCGCGAGGGCCGCCACCGGCTTGCTAAGGTGCTGCTCCAGGCAGTGGGGCGCCCCACTGTTGAGGAGGGCTCTCGTGTCAAGCGCGCACGGGCGAAGCTCGAAGAGCAAGTACGGCTCGCGGCCTACCTTGATCACCCGAAGATCCTTCGCGTCCACGGGCCGCACAAAGGCGAAGGCGGTTGGTACGTCATCACCGACCATCCGTCGGGGAACAGCCTGAACGATGTGATTGCGGTCACATCTTCGTGGATTGGCGGGGCAGCGTGGAGGTCTCCGACTTCGGGCTCGCCCTTTCGGACCTGCCAAGCCGCGTGGCGTCCACCGTGCACCGCCCGCAGGGGGATGCGTTCTACTCCTCCCCGGAGACACTCTTGATGGGGCTCGCTGATGCGCGCTCGGACCTCTTCGCGCTCGGCAACGTCATGCTGGAGCTGGCGACAGGAAAGAACCTCCTCGACACTCCGGACAGCTTGACCCAGGAGGTGAAAGACGCACTGTCGGACAGGCAGCTCGCGGTCTGCCGTCGCGCCATCAAGCGAGCCCGGTCGGCAGGAAGCCCTCCTGCTGTCGAGGACGCAATCTGGCGCGCGGCGACCTACACGCAGGCGGACCTGGACGCGCTGGTTGCCCCACTGCCGCAGGCGATGCGCGTCATGCTGACCCGCCTCCTTCAACGGGCGCCCGCCAACCGCTACCAGTCTGCGCGCGAGTTCTTGCCGGACCTGTATTTCTGGCAGGGAGGAGAGAAGCTCTTTGGCCCCAAGGAAGCTGAAGCCGAGCTGAAGGGACTGATGCAGCAGACGGGCGAAGCGCTGGTCGAGCTGGGAATTCGCGCCCCGCGCGGCTCCACGACTCCCCAGGAGCAGATCAGCACGAACTAGAAGGTACTCAGGTGCCAGCCCTCACAGCCCGGAGGGCTGGCGCCATGTTGCACGTATGTCGCATGCCCCTGCGGAATTGCTTGGGATGGGGCGGGACGACAGGGCACGAGGCGGGATATCGAATCCGGGTCGCTCCGAGCGGTAGCGAGGTAAGGGCGCGATCCTGCTGGGAGTTTCGCACCGCCCGGCGCGGGTTCGAATCCCGCCTTCGGCACATCATCTTCCAAGGAGCATGGGCCTCCACATGGCCCCTCCTTCACGCAGAACGATGCGAGCCCGCATCGTCCGGCGGTCCGTGCCTGTCCTGCTCGATGCGGCGATAGAGGAAGTACGAGTAGAGCACGGGAATCACCACCGCGACGGTGACCGCCGCCAGCACGGGGACCGGACCGCCGCCGAGAAGCCCCGAGACGAGGACGATGACTCCCGCGAGGACGAAGAGCCTTCCTCCCAGGCGATGCGTGCGCAGCCAGACCTCGTCGCTCGCGAGCGTCCAGGGCGTCCGGATTCCACAGAAGAAGTTCTTCGTGAACTTCCCCATGTAATTGCCCAGGACCACGAGGACCAGACCCGCGGCCGCGGGAACCACGCGCGCCATCGGTACGGACACGCCAATGCCCCCGAGCAGGACCAGGGCGTTGAGCAGGAACAGGAACGCGACCAGCACCACCTGGATGCCCTCGAAGACGCCCTGGAATCGCTCCATGCGGTAACCCTTGGGCGAAATCCGCGGCACGGCCACCAGGACCAGGTACATGGCAGCCATCATCAGCGGCAGGACGAAGGGTCCCCAGGGCTTGGGCGTATACCCGTCCACCACTCCCTGGGCATTCCAATGCGTGGGCATCCACTCCGGCAACTGGCCGTAGAGCATGAAGGCCATCGCGAACGCCACGACGACGAATCCCAGACTCAGCACATTGGCTCTGCTGATTCTCATGACCGCTCTCCATTCCCCTTTTCGACCTTGAAGAGGTCAAGAAGGACTGCCGCTACGTCCTCGAACACGGTCGTATTGAGGGAGTAGACGATTTGCTGCCCACGGCGCTCGCAGCGCACCAGGTCCGCGGCTTTGAGCACGTTGAAGTGATGCGATAGCGACCCCTTCGTGATGTCGAACGCCTCAGCGAGCTCTCCCGCTGACTTCGAGCCGCCCTGCAGCAGCTTGAGCACCTTGCGCCGGGTCGGATCTGAAATTGCCTTGAAGACCTCCTGCGTTCGCATCACGACCTTTTGATATTTTGAATAACTTCAAAATATCGTTCCGGGAAGCCATGTCAAGTGGGGGGGCACGGGTCACCGGGCCTTGGGGGGCCTGGCGCCCAGCAGCCAGGCAACACCGGGGACGACATGGGCGACGACAGCTTCACGGGGAGGCTCCAGGAAATGCGCCGCCCGCTTGAACGGAAGTCCCCGCGTTGCCCCTCACCTTGCGCCAGGCCACGTCGTGGCCAGGGCCTGTCAGAAACGGGCTCATCGCCCCGTCATTCCACTCCAGAAAGGAGGGATGCCCATTGCTGACCCCCAATGAGCTGGACCCGAAGCGCCCCGCTACGAAGGTGACCTCTCTGGAGAACCTGGAGCTGGCCACCGCATCCTTCCGTGGCAGTGCGCCCGGGACCTGACGCTCGCACCCGCCACCCGGTGACCCGGGAGGCGTGACGGGGGCCGGGTTCCCGAAGGGGGACCCGGCCCTTGTCGCGTCCGGATCCTCCCTCAAGGTTTCCCCAGACATCGGGATGTAGCTCAGCCTGGTTGAGAGCGTGCGCCTCGGGCGCGCAAGGTCGCTGGTTCGAATCCAGTCATCCCGACTTCAAACACAATCAAGGACACACCCCGCCGGGGTAGCCCAACTTGGTAGAGGCGCCGCGCTCAGAACGCGGAGGTTGCGGGTTCGAATCCCGCCTTCGGCACATCATCAGGCCCGGCAATCCCCACGGGTTGCCGGGCTGTTTCATGAGCGCATATTCACTTTTCGTGAATTCCCTGGTATTGACACCTCCCAGAGGGGATAATCAATGCGGGAAATGACGATGCGCCCATGGCTGGGATTGGCCCTGGGTCTGCTGTTGGGGTTGTCTCCAGGCGTAGGCGTGGCGCAGCTGGCGCCCACTGGTGGCCACTATGGGGGCCGTGCTTCCGACACGGGCACCGCCCCCGGCGCCGTCAACGCGTCGGGCGGTTACTCGGCTTCCATTCCACTGGAGCTGCCGGCCTCGCGGGGCGGCATGCCTGTTCCCCTCTCCATCGGCTCCGGCACCCGGGGCGTGGGCGCCGTGGGCCTGGGCTGGGACATCCCGCTCTCGTACATCCGCCGGGACATGACGTTCGCCCACCGCAAGCCGCAGGTGGGCAGCAGCGTCCCCGCCGGACGGGAGCAGGTCACCCTCTTCCTCCAGGGCCAGGTGCTGGACCTGGTGCCCCGCCAGGTGTCCGCGGGGCCACCCCAGGTGGTGCACTGGGTGCCGCGCTACCACGGGGCGGACCTCCTCCTTCAGGAGCAGTCCGACACCTGGGTGATGAACGACGGCGACGGGCGGACCTGGACCTTCACCGAGCCTGCCGGGATGGCCGGCGGCGGATTGTGGCTGCTGACGTCCATCACCGGGCCGGACAACACCGCCGTCCAACTCACCTATGACGTCTCCACCATCGGCGTCCCGGGAGGTGGCTCGGGCTTCACGCTCGATCTGCGTCAGGTGCTCTACAACAAGCACCCGGCCGCCAACTGCTTCAAGAACGAGCTCACCCTCAACTACGGCGCCCCGGCCGCTTCTCCCCTGGCGCTCTCCCTGCTGGGTGACGTGGTGCTCACACGGCTGCGCACATTGAACACGCTGGACGTCTCCAGCCGCGCCACCTGCGGCAATTCCCCCCAGAGGCTGCGCACCTATGCCTTCGCGTATGGGACCGACGCGGACACGAAGCAGCCCCGCCTGGCCACCGTGACGATGCTGGGACGCCAGGGCACGCCGGAGCAGTCCGTCGCGCTGCCCGTCGCCTCCTTCACGTATGGCAGCGCCACCACCGGCGGCAAGCTCACCTACGCGAAGACGGCGTCCATCCCCATGCCCACCGGCACGGACGCCACGAAGCTCTCCAGCACGGGCCGCGACGCCACCTTCACTCCGCCCAATTCGGAGATCGGCTCCACCACCTGGCAGAGCCTCACCGACGTCACCGGCGATGGACTGCCCGACCTCGTCTACGCCAAGAGCGGCAAGCTCTGGGCCGCCCTCAACAAGCCCAACACGGCGGGCGCCACCACCCTGGGCACCGTCAACGCGCAGCTCCAGGACACCACCTTCACGGCCGGCCCCTTCGAATCCCGCAGCGCCACCGCGGTGCGCTTCCCCAACAGCGTCACCACCACCACCAAGGACCGCGTGTGGCGTCAGGCCCTGGACGTCAACGGCGACGGCCGCATCGACATGGTCGACGCGGCGGAGACCCCGGGCCGGTGGGTCATCTACCTCAACACGCCGGGCGCCGGCACCACGGGCGTGACATGGGTGCGCCGCTCGTACTCCGTCACCGCGGTGCGCGACCTGCTCATCAGCCTGGGCCACTCCCTGCCCGGCGGCTACCTGCCCCTCTCCAGCCGCTTCAGTGGCCGCGACTACGTGATGCGCCAGTGCTGGGTGTGGAACGACGTGACGCTCAAGTGGTCCCCCCACTCGGGCTCGAACTGCGGCTCCGTCCCCCTGGGCTCGGTGGCGTCCGCGGACCCGCAGAAGACGTACACCGAATGGGAGGTGACGGACGTCAACGGCGACGGCTTCCCGGACCTCGTCTTCAACTCCTCCCCCGCGGAGACCGTGGCGCCGGAGCCGGACTACTCGGGCAGCTTCGGCGGCCAGATTGTCTACGGCGACTTCGCCATCAAGGTGCGCCCCCGCCTGGACATCGCGAACCAGGTGCTGGCCGTCTACAACCTCCGGGGCCTGTTGTTCGACGAGGGCGTGAACGCCTTCTCCTCCGCCGTCCTGCTCAAGAAGAGCTCCTGCGGCGTCGGCCTGTGGACGACGGACAACGACTCGCAGCGCGTGTTCTGCGCCCTGACGGACGTCAACGGTGACGGACTGCTCGACCGCGTGGAGAGCGCCACCGTCTACCTGGGCACGGGCAGCGGCTTCTCCGACGCCACGCTGACCCTGCCCGCTCCTGGCTTCCTCTCCATCCAGGAGAACGCCCAGGAGCGCACCTGCGTCTGGCCGGATCCGGACCCTCCCGCCAGCACCCCCTTCACCTCCGCCATGACCCACGGGCTGCGCGACCTGACCGGCGACGGCATCCCGGACTACGTGGTGCGGGCCTCGCCCTGGACCGTGGCGGTGGGCACCGGCGCCGGCTTCGCCCCTCCCGTCACCATCGACGTGACAGGCTCCAGCTTCACGCTCTCCACCCAGACGGAGCGCTGCGACGGTCAGACGTCCCTCACGGTGGGCGGCCTGTACGACCTCAACGGCGACGGCAAGCCGGAGGTGGTCCGCCTCAACGGCACCAACCTGGACGTCTACGAACTGGCCGGTGGAACGCGTCCCGGCAAGCCCGAGGCCGGCCGCCTCATCCGCGTGGACAACGGCTACGGCGCGCTCACCACCGTGGGCTACCGCTCCGCCAAGGAGGACGGCACCACGAAGCACCAGGTCCCCTTCCCGGAGGTCGTCGTCTCCTCCGTGGTGACCGTGGGCGGCAAGGGCCTGGGCGGCACGCTGGCGGAGACGCGCTACGCCTACGGCGGCGCGGAGCTCGTCTACGACTCCTCACTCCAGACCTTCACCCTGCCCGGCTACCAGCGCTCGGTGGCCATGAACACCATCACCGTCCAGGGCAAGAGCGAGGGCTTCGCCACCATCACGGACACCTATCCGCTGCCCGCCTACGACAGCACGTCCAAGCTCACCCGCTTCGCGCGCCACCTCCAGGCGGGCCGGGCGCGCGACGTCACCACCGTCACCAGCTCCGGCCTGGACCCGTGGGCGCTGCTGGCCACCGACCTCCCCTCCTATGCCCGCCGCCTGAGGGCGACGCACACGGAGTGGGGCACGAAGCTCTTCGAGGAGCCCGCGCCCACCGGCTCCACCAACACGTCCCTGGACTGCCTGGAGATGTCCTTCCCGCTCGACTTCGCGGCTTCGATCCTCCAGACCTCCGGCTCCATCCCCTTCTACGACGCCTGCCGCGCGCGGGGCTTCCAGTACACGCGCGTCACCGACGCCTGGCGCGGCACCCCGCCGCCGTCCACCGCCAACGTGGCCACGAAGTCGGAGGTGACGAGCGTGGACGACTACGGCCGCGTCCTCAACGTCAAGCACTCCAACGACGTCTACCGCACGGACGACGACCTCTGCGAGGAGACGCTGTACGCCACGCCCACCAGCATGGCGATGGCCCCCCGGGTGCTCCACGCGCCCATGAGCCGGCGCTACTGGACGTGCGACAAGACGCCGTATGTGACGTACGCCTCCGAGTCCTGGACGTATGACGGCCTGGCATCCGGCAGCGTCTCCGTGGGCCACGCCACCACGCACCGCCGCGACCGGCGCGACGGCGCGGGGGCGGTGCTCGACACGGTGCTCGAATACACCGCCGGCTACAGCGCCGCGGGCAACCTCGCCTCCGTCCAGCGCGTGCGCGAGGACGGCGCCGTGCGCACCGTGAAGCTCTTCTACGACGAGTTCGGGCTGGGGCTGACGGAGCAGCGCGTGGAGGGCCAGGGCCTGCCGGCGCTCTCCACCACCTACACGCTCGATCCGGTCAGCACCGCGGCGACCACCCTGACCGAGGCCAACGGCACCCGCTACGACTTCGACGTGGACGGCTACGGGCGCCCGGTCCGCACCCTCGTGGAGCCCCCGGGCGGCATGCAGGGCGTGCTGTCCACCACGGGCTACCTGGGCTTCACCGGCGCGGATCCGCTCGGCCGCCGCGTGGTGGAGAAGGGCTTCAGCGAACCCGTCACGCCGGGCAACGAGGTCAGCGCCGCCGGCAACGTCCAGACCACGTTCCTGGACGAACTGGCCCGCCCGCGCCGCACCGAGGCCCCTCTGGGCAGCGACTACGGCACCGAGGTGATGATCACCGGCGCGCGCACCTACGACGACCTGGGACGCGTGGCGTTCGAGGCGTCCCCCTACCCCGCCTCCCAGAGCGCCGCCACCGCCTACGGCACCAGCTACTATTTCAACCAGGACGGCTCGCCCTCATGCTCCATCCGGGGCAACGGCCCGCAGGCGTACAGCACCACGCCGGACGCGGCCTCCGAGCGGCTGCCCACCTGCTACTCCCGCGCCTTCGTGGATCACCAGGAGAAGGTGTCCCTGCGCGACGCCGCCTCCTACTCCACCACGTCCTCCCAGCTGAACGTGGTGCGCACCGCCACGATGACGGGCGCGGGCCGCCTGCTGTCGCGCACGACGACCCAGTCCAGCACCACGCTGGAGCACACCGCCTTCAGCATGGACCGGCTGGGCCACCTGACGGGGATGACCCGCTACCTGGATCCGGTGAACCTCACCGGGCCGGTGACGTGGTCGTGGACCTATGACTCCTTCGGCCAGCAGCTGGCCTGGCAGGAGCCGGACACCGCCACGCGGACGGTGAAGTACAACAGCTGGGGCGAGCAGACAGAGGTCAACTGGACGGAGTCCGTCGCCACGCCCACGGGCGCGCGAGCCCAGGTCACGCAGTACGACGCCCTGGGCCGCGTCACCCACTCCGAGGACCGCATCCAGGGCGCGGCGGTGCCGGCCACCGCCTACGACTTCTTCTACGACGTGGGCTTCAGCCCCACGCCGCTCGTCACCCCGACGAACGTGCTGGGCCGCCTGTCGAGCACGAAGTCCTCCCTGGGCGAGGTCTTCTACAGCTACGACGCCTATGGACGCCCCAACGCGCACGTCTACACGGACGCAGGGGGCAAGGCCTACGTGGAGCAGACCACGCTGCGCGCCGACGGCGCCCTGGACACGCTCACGCGCTACCTGCCGGACACCGGCTACACGCCGGAGACGGTCTGGTACGCCTACGACACCGCCCAGCGCCCCACGTACATCAAGTACGAGGACCCCTCCGGCAGCAAAGAGCTCTACCTGGCCAAGTCCATCGACGCGTTCGGCCGGGTGCGCAAGGCCGTGTACGGCGGCGTGGCGGAGTTCCTGGGCGAATACGCGGACACGGGCCGCCGGCTGCCGCTCGGCACGACGGTCGCCACCAGTTCGGGCTCCCGCGCGTACTACCACACCCAGCGCGACCTGATGGGCCGGGAGACGGGCCGCTCGGAGGTCGTCAACGGCGCCACGACGTACGCGAAGACGAACCTCACCTACGACGTGCTCGGCCGGCTCGCGACCTCCAAGCGCTTCCAGGGGTCCACGTCCCTGGCGGACTGGAGCTACACCTACGACGCCCTGGGCAACGTCCTCACGCAGACCGACGCGCTGAGCACCGCCGACGCCGCCATGAGCTACTCCACGGTGGACCGCGACCGGCTCTGCCGCATCGGCTACGGCAACGGCGGCCTGGGTGGCACCGCCTGCAACGTCACCCATGACAGCCTGGGCAACGTGCGCGCCCAGCCCACGCGCGCGGGGACGCGAACGCTCGACTTCTACCCCTCGGGCGACGTGCGCAGCGTGAGCACGTCGAATGGCTCGGCCTCCTTCCGCTACGGGGCCCTGGGCGTCCTGCGGGAGGTGCTCCTGAACACCACCGGCAAGGACACCCGGCAGGAGTGGAGATACGGCGACCTGCTGGAGCTCAAGCAGCAGGCCATCGGCGGACAGAACCTCCAGGTCCTCACGCGCCACATCCCCGGGCCGGGCGGCGTCATCGCCACCCGGCGCGGGGCCAAGGACGAGTGGGTCTTCCCCTTCGAGGAGCTGCGCGGCGCGCGCTACGCCGTGGACCTCAAGGGGAAGTTCATCCAGGACGTGGACTACGCGCCCTTCGGCGATGCGAAGTCCACCGGCTCCCAGGGGACGCCGGGCGCGCTGCTCTACTCCAGCGACCAGTGGAACGGCGGCGAGTCGCTGGAGTCCCTGGGCGTGGTCCACGTGGGCGCGCGCCTCTACGATCCGGTCATCGGCCGCTTCCTCAGCCGCGACCCGCTCACCGTGCCGCGCACCGCGGCCACCACGAACCCCTACGGGTTCGCGATGAACGACCCGGTGAACCTGTCCGACCCATCGGGCATGGACCCCTCGTGCATCGGGCAGGAGTGCCAGGGGCCCGGGGGCGGCTTCCCGGGCCAACCCGGCGGGGGCGGCGGCCCCAGTCCCATCAACGACCCGAGTCTGTACTTCCCCAGCCAGGGCCCGTCCGGTGGCTTCGCTGACCCCGAGGCGTCCTTCCGCACCGTCGCCTCCGTCGCGTCCTTCACCCAGGCGCCCACGGGTCCCCAGACGATCCCGGGGCAGTTCCTGAAGATCTCCACCCAGCTTCTCACCGGCTACGAGATGGGCTCCGCGTTCGACTTCGACTCGCTCGCGGCGAAGGGGTTCACGGTCTCGGATGTGGCTGAGCGGATCATCAACACGCCGGAGGGCGCCGTGCAGGCGTCCGCCATGGAGAACGCGGTCTACGACCGCTGGTCGAGCTTCGGGCAGGGCTTTGGCGACGCGATCATCTTCTGGTGCCCGGGATGCACACAGCGGATGCGTCAGGACTGGGGAATCACCTCCGGCGGCGACCGCTACTCCTACGCGATGGGCTCCATCACCGGGATCGTCGTCTCCATCATGTTCCCGTCGCCGGCGAAGGCCCCGGTCACCCGCGCACCCAAGACGGACTACCAGCGGGTGCTCTACGAGGAGCTGCGCGAAGTCAACATGGTCCGGGGCAGGACGAACTGCTTCAACTGCGTCATCGCGGGGCACGCCACGCTCTCTGGTGCGCCCGCGAGCGCGCTCAGGGGCACGGTGACGTCGATGACGACGGCGGAGGCGTACTTCGGCCAGAAGTTCACCCAGTTGCTCAACAAGGGGGCGGTCATCCGCACCGTGGAGGGCTGGGAGTCGGGCGCCATCGGGGCCGTGGCCATCGGCAAGGGAGGAGAGACCGGCCACATCCTGCTGGTGCAGAACTTCAATGGCAGGGCCTACTTCACGGACCCCCAGGGGCTCAGCGTGCTCCCCAACCTCAGCGGCGTGAAGGAGTGGTTCCTGATGAAGCTCCCCTGAGGACTGGATGAGCAGCACGCCCTGCATGTCAGCCCTTTCCAGAATGATTCCCGGCGACACCCGCAGAATCCTCCTGGAGGGGCACATGTATCGATGGTTGCTGTTCGCGGCGCTCGCCGTCACCACGACGGCGGGCGCGAAGCCCAACACCCCGCTGTACGCCACCGGCGCAGGCCCAGGCGGTGGGCCGGCGGTGAAGACGTTCGACCCCAACTCCAACACCAACTGGGTGTCCTTCTACGCCTACGAATCGTCCATGAGCGTGGGCGTGGAGATGGCGACAGGCCGGGTGACGACGAACTGGCGCCCGGACGCCGTCACCGGCACCAGCGAGGGCGGAGGCCCCCTGGTCCGCGTGTTCGACGTCAACACGGGCAGCGTGCTGCGGGAGTTCTTCGCCTACGACTCGAACTTCCGGGGCGGCGTCTTCGTGACCACCGGCGACGTGGACGGCGACGGCTTCGATGAAATCATCACCGCGCCGGGGCGGGGCATGGGCCCGCTGGTCCGCGTGTGGAAGGCGGTGGGCACGCCCACGCTCATCAACGAGTTCTGGGCCTACGACCCCGGCTTCACCGGAGGCGTGCGGCTGGGCGCGGGCGATGTCACGCGTGACAACGTCTCGGAGATTGTCACCATCCCGGGCCCGGGCGGCGGTCCCCACGTGCGTGTCTTCAACCGCTGGGGCGGAGAGGTGTATGGCTACATGGCCCCGGTGCCCCGCAGGCCCTGGGACAATCAGTACTACACGAACGGCTACCGCGTGGCGGTGGGCAGCGACCCGTGGGGGACGCCGGAGCTCTATGTGTCCGGCAGCGAGTGGCGTTTCTTCACCCACTTCCAGCGCAGTGATGACTGCTCCATCCCGCCCATCTTCGTGACGCCCAACTTCGTGCGGAAGGCCTACTGGGTCCTGACGCCCTATGCGCATGTCATGCGCATTCCGGACGGCGCCACGCTGGCCCACTTCGGCACGGAGGCGCTCAACGCCGGCTTCCTGGGACAGGAGGTGTCCTACGCGGACTACAAGAACCTCTGCGAGCCCAACGGCGGCGTGTCCTGCAACGTCTTCCAATACCCGTACCCGTACGGCGGCAGCGATCCTGACTATTCGCCCCAGGTGGCCACGCTCCAGCAGCCCGGCGCCAGCCCGCGCCTGCTCACCGGCAGTCCCCAGCTGAAGCTGGGGAACGGGGTGGCGGGCTGCTACTACGACACGATGTTCCAGCCCGGCACCCTCAAGCTCTACGAGCGGTGGGGCGCGGCGCTCTGGTCGTTCCAGCCCTACGGCGCGTTCTACGGCGGCGTGAAGCCCGCCGCGAACAACGACTGACGTCCGCCGTCGGTCCAGGCGCGACAGGCCCCGCCCGGGACGCTTCCGGGGCGGCTATAGCTCCAGCTTGCAGGTGGCGCTGCAGCCGTCACGGCTGACGGTGTTCCCGTCGTCGCATTGCTCGTCCTGGTTGAATTGCACGACCCCGTCGCCACAGCGGATGCCGAGCAGGCAGCCCGGGGCGCATTGCCCGTAGCCCCCCTGGTTCGAGCCGTCGTCGCACTCCTCGCCCTCGTCCAG
This sequence comes from Corallococcus sp. AB032C, assembly GCF_003668935.1. NCBI lineage: Bacteria > Pseudomonadati > Myxococcota > Myxococcia > Myxococcales > Myxococcaceae > Corallococcus > Corallococcus sp. AB032C. The sequence continues at coordinate 22,994 of NZ_RAWP01000120.1, forward strand.
CCTGCCATTGCCGCAGGCGGAGATGCACACCCTGGGCTCGCTGGCCGGCCGGAAGGAGGAGAGTTGCAGCTTGTAGCTCGAGCCCGAGGTGAGGCGTTCCGCCTGGAACACGGCGACCTCATAGATACCGTCTGGCTGGAGGCCCAACGCGGACGCCCGGCCCGCGAGGTCCACGGTCGAGGTCATGCTGGGGTGAACCCCTCCCAGGTCGATGGCGAGCTTCCCGTTGATGAAGACCCAGACGTCGTCGTCTCCCGTGAAGAGGAGCTGCTCGGTGCCCACGTACTCGAACCAGAAACGCGTCTCGCTGGTGAAGCTGTAGTTGTGCGCTGCTCCCGCGCTGTCCGGACGCGTCGTCTCCTCCCCCTCGGCCACCCAGCCCTTGCCGTCGAGCGGGAAGAAGGTCGTGTCCTCGAACAGATACGAGAGGGCGTTGGGAGAAGGGGTCCGCGACAGGGGCAGCGTGGAAACGACGGGCAGGTTGACGTTGATCACGTCGCGAAACCATTGGTCGAAGGACACCACTCCATGCGTCGTGGCGGAGGACACACCTGTCTTGGCATAGACGGGCTTGCCGGCCGGGCCCAGGGTGGCCTGGACGATGCCTGTCTCCTGCCCGTTCGCGTTCTGGAAGTCGACGTGGCCATTGGGCAGGTCATTCCCCCGGAAGTCGCGGTAGACGATGGGGAGACTCAGCATGGACAAGGGCTCTGAGAGGACGCAGGCGAAGCCCTCTTCGATTTGACAGCTCGAGGAGCAGCCATCGAAGTCGCGCAGGTTGCCGTCGTCGCACGCCTCTCCGGCCGTGAGGATGCCGTCGCCACAGACGGCCTCGCAAATCCCATTCACGCAGCGGGGCTCCCGCTGGCACAGCGGCGAGCAGCCATCGCCCAGGTCGTTGTTGCCGTCGTCGCACTGCTCGGTGCCTTCCACCTTGCGGTCGCCGCAGGTCGTCTTCGTGCACTGCTTGCCCACGACCTGGCACTTGTAGCCCTGCTCCAACCGGCAGGAGGAGTCACAGCCATCGCCATTGTCCCTGTTGCCGTCCTCGCATTCCTCCGGGGCCGCGATGATGCCGTCGCCGCAGCTCGCGGCGTGGCACCTCAGACCACCGGCGCCACAGTTCCACCCCGGCTCGACCTGGCAGCTCGCGCTGCAGCCATCGCCGCTCGTGGTGTTCCCGTCGTCACATCCCTCGCGGCCCTCCTTCTTTCCGTCACCACAGATGACCGGGGAACCCGCGTCGACAGGGTCGGTGCCGGCATCCGTGGTGCCTGCGTCCTCAGGACCCGCGTCCAGCGTCCCGGCGTCCATGCCCGCATCATCATCGGGCAGCGTCCCGGCGTCCGAGCCGGCGTCGTCTTCAGGCTGCGTCCCGGCATCCGCCCCGGCGTCCATCTCGGAGCCGGCGTCCTGGATCCCGGTCGAGGCATCGGGCCGGGTCCCCGCGTCGGAATCCGGAGTGGTGTCATCTCCACAGGCCGCGAGTGAGAGCAGGAGGGCCGCGCAAAACATTCGCGCCGACAGGGATTGGCGGGAGCCATTCTGGGTCTTGTTTGTCATACGGGGCGCGCATGCTGTGAGCGCTGAAAGCGGGTGTCAAAGGGTTGCTGGCTTTTGTTTGTGTCCGACTCCAAGGACATCCATGCTGGGAGTCACACCCGCACACGAGACCTCACGGATGCCAGACCTGAAGAACGTCATTCTTTGCCTGGGCGTGCTCCTCCTCATGGGGTGTGCCAGCGGCCGCGACACCACGCCTTCGAATGCGGACCACTGGCTGCTGGCGCTCGCGACGGACGGAGAGCCGACCGCGACGGTGGCCCTCAACCTGCGGCTGCTGAAGACAGCGAGCGCGGATCCAACCTGGAAGGACGCGGTCGAGTCCGCCGAGCAGCACCTGTTGAAGCTGGGGAACATCCCGCCCCGGCACCGGGCCCTCGTCCTGGACACGTTCTCGTCGTTCGCCGCGGGCCTGATGCAGACCCCTGGCGGAACGGCACCCTTCCGGGTGTTCGCCTCCCATGGCCCGGAGGACGCGGCGCTGGAGGTCCTCCAGACGGCGCGGATCATCGAAGCCACGAAGGACGGGGACTACGTCCTCATCGACCCGGAGACGTGTGAGCGCGCGGGCCCCTTGCGGCTGCTCAAGACGAAGCAGCTCCTCGCGTTCGTGCCTCCGGGGCTCGCGGCTGACGTGTCGGCCCGGCTCGCCCGGGAGCCCGGCCAGAAGATGGAGCCGCTGTTCATCGCCCAGGGGGGCGTCGAGGTGGGGCCGGTCCTGGAGCCGTTCGTCCCCGGCCTCCTGATGCTGGCCATCCAGCAGTTCCAGGCGACGGATGCGGCCCGGCGCATCTCCTTCACCGCGCGAGCGGACGCGAGCGGTGCCATCCGGGCGGACGTGGAGTTCGCCGGGCCCCACCCCGAACGCATCCAGGCGCTCTGGGAGCGAGTGACCACCAGCGAGTCAGCGCTGCGGACCGTGGTGGCCTCCTCCACGAAGCTCCAGGCCGGCAAGGACGTCCTGCGCATCACCTTCGACGTGAACGCCCTGCGCGCGCAGTCCGCCATGCTCCGGCGAGCCTTCTCTCCCTTCAGCGACGAGCCGCTGCCCTCGGAGAACCTGGAGGACCTCCGCGAGGACGCGGTGCTTTCACCCGAGGCCGTGGTCTCCTACCCGGAGACGCTGACGCCCGAGTCCTTCCTCGCCCTCTCCGGTGACGGCTGCAGCCCCAGGAAGGGGCAAGACCTGGACGAGACGCGGAAGCTGCGCCTCGCGTTCACGTCCCTGCGCGCCTCGTTCATCACCCCCGAGGCCGACCACCTCCAGCTGACCGCCCGTGTCTGCCAGCCCCGCGACTACGTTCCGGTCCTCGCGCGACGCAAGCTGATGGAGCTGCGCGTCCAGCAACCGGAGCTCCACCGCCCCCTGTGTGGCCCGCTGGCCGCGAGCCCGGACGGGATGAAGGTCGGGGAGGACTTCTCGGGTGAGAACGCCTCTCGCGGTCAGGTGGCATCCCACCACGCCCAGTTCGCGCTCAAGCCCGGCGTGGACGCCCAGACGCTGCCGGCCATCTCGGGGTCGGTCACCGTGCATGTGCCTACGCGAATCCGGAGCATCCGCCTGCCCTTCGCCGCGCCCTTTGCCCGGGCGGAGCAGACCTTTCCCGACGGGAAGCTCTTCGTGGAGGGACTGCGCATCCACCTGGGCACCCTGACCTTCCAATTGGGGAGCGAGGGCACGCCCCCGACGGTGCTCGCGGTGCGGGCCCTGAACGCGGAGGGGAAGTACCTCAGGACCGAGGCACGCCCGGGCCTCACCATGGTCCTGTCGCTCCCCCTCTTCGGCGTGCTCTCTCCCGACGCGCCGCTGTTCACCGTGGACGGGAGGCCCGCGCAAATTGAGCTCATCCTGGTGGACGCGACCACGCCGTACACCCGGCCCTTCACGCTCACGCCGCCCTTCCCCTCCGGGAACGCCGCGGCCAGGGACGCCGAGGCGCTTCCGCTCGCGCTGATCGATCAAGCCCTGTTCGAGCAACAGCTCATGTCGCCGGAGTCGGTCGCGCGGAGGACCGCGTCGTTCAGCGGCGCCGTGAAGAAGGACGCGCTCCCCGCGGCGCTCCCGCCGAACGCCCCTGCCTCTCCGTTCCACGCCTGGCTGATGACCGACGGTGTCTTCCGCGGGGACGTCGAGTTCTCCTGGCCGGACGACGTGCAGGAGGCCTTCGCGCAGGCGGATACACCCGTCACGCTGGAGCTGCTCGAAGCGGACTTCGCGGACGGGACGCGCCTGCGCGCGGCGGACATCGAGGCGGTCGATGAGGAGGACCGGTACGTCTGGAACAACGGCTATGGCCAGCAGCTCAAATGGAGCACCACGTTCTCGCCCGGGCGGAGCTGGAGCTTCACGCTCCGGGACTACATCCCCCACCAACTCGAGCGGGTCCCCCTGACGAGGCTCAAGGGGCAGTTCTCCTTCGCCCTGCATGAGAAGTGGGTCGCGTCATCCCCCACGGCCCTGAGCCTGCACACGGAGGCCCGGCTGGAGGGGGGCCGCTTCAAGGTCGAGAACATCGAGCCGGGCCGCATCCGCATCCAGAGTTACGACACGGGCCAGGAGGGTTTCTCCGCGGTGTTCGACGACGCCAAGAACCGCCCGGTTGACTCGGTCCTGACGAAGCGGACGGACTTCGACGACGCGACCTTCATGCTCGACTTCGAGACCCAAAAACCCGCGCACCGCTGGCGGATGATCCAATCCCAGGGCGCCTCCAAGACGTATGCCTATCCGTTCGAAATCCTCGCCCAGGCGCCCGTGGCCCCCACCACGCCCAAGCCCGTCCCCGCCCGGAAGGCCGGGCCCACGCGGAAGGCCAGCCCCACCCGGAAGAAGTGAGCGGGGCCGGAACGGACGAAGGCCCTACTTCGCCGCCACCTGACGGCCCGGAGGCTGGGCCACCGGGCGCCGCGGCAGGGCCTTCGCGGACGCCTGTGCGCTCGCCACGGCGTCCGCGGTGGGCGCCACGCTGGTGTCCTGGAGCGGGTTGCCCTGGCTGTCCGTGTAGACGCCATCCGAAAAGGGGCCCACGTAGAGCTGGGGCGTGGCGGGCAGCGCCTGGGTGAGCACGGTGAGGTAGTTGTCCATCTCGTGCCGGATGGTCGCCTCCTGCGTGCTGGTGTCGTTCAGCGTGTTGTAGAAGAGCACGTCGAACTCCACACCGACCTGCGTGTAGTTGGGCGCCAGCCACGACGGCGGCAACGTGGGCACCACGTCGTACTGGTTGACCACGCGCACCGTCACCGGACTCGTGACGTATTGGGTGTAGGCCGTCCCCCACGAATCCGCGAGCCCGGCCTTCGGCGCCGCGAACGTGACGGTCGTCACGCTCAGCGACGGCTGGCTCACCGCCAGGTCCAACGCCAGCAACTCCGCCAGCCCTCCACCCAGGCTGTGGCCCGTCACGTAGAGCGTCTGGATGTTGTTCGCCTTCAGCCACGCGAACACCTGCGCCTGCATCGACCGCGGCACGGAGGTGCTCGTGCCGGTGTAGATGCCCCAGAAGCCGCCATGCACCTGTGGCACCGGCGACAGGGACGTCCCGGAGTACGGCGCGAAGGACGTGGTGGAGTACTGCTCGTCCGCGCTCGTGTCCGCCGACGTCACGGTCCCGCGCAGCGCCAGCATCGCGGTGGTCGAATCCGCGTCGGAGCTGAACCACAGGCCGAACGCCTCCGCGACGCCGCCCTTCTGAGGCACCCACGCCGTGAGGTTGTCCGCCTGCGTCCAGCCCGAGGGCACGGAGTAATCCTTGCCATTGAAGGCGGCGTAGGCCGCGACCACGCCCTGCCCCATGCCCAGCACCTGGGTCGCGTCCAGCACGGGCTCGGGCGGCGTGGCCTGCGGGCTCGGCTGCGGACGGACGGCGGCAACGGTCGAGGTCGTCATGTTCGGCTCCAGGAAGGTGTGGCGGGTGGAACGGGGCGACGCCTGTCGCCATCCGTTGCCAGGCACCGATTGCAGCGCCCATGCCGCACGCGGCGTCCCCTGGAGGCCCTCGCGGCGAGGGGGTTCACGCGCGCCTTCGACGCGTCGGTCGACGCGACGCCCGACGCAAGGCCGCCCCTGGTGACTGCAAACATCAACGCCTGACGGCAGTCACCAGGCGCAAGCCCATGGGCCGGGGCCGTACCTCATTCGCGCCCAGCAAGATCAACGACTTATGCGCGCCCTGAGGGGTCCGGGGCGTTGGCATGCCCGCTGCTATGGGTGTCCTCGTCGCTGAAAGCAACACGCACTCCCCTTCCAGAAAAGAGACACGTCATGGCCATCCGCTCCGCTGGTCGCTCCACCCCCTCCATCCCGTCCACCGCCTCCAAGC
>NZ_RAWP01000121.1:0-28536 GCF_003668935.1 Corallococcus sp. AB032C
GGCTCGGGGCATGGAGGGGCTCGTGGCTCTTGAGGAAGCGGGAATGGAGGAAACCTACATCGGAGACGGGACGCCGTGCGGGCCAACGAACCGGATTGAGCCCGTCTTCCCTGAAAGGAACGCTGGGAGCGCATTCCCACCGTGCGGTGGGCGCTCTAAGATGATCGCCGCTTCAACCTGGACCCCCCCATGCCTCCTCGCCGTCCATCACCGTCATCGCGTTCGGGCACCGGCCGTTCGGCCGGAGGCGCGACGGCGGACCGCCGACCCAAAGCTCCCGCGGGGGGCGGCTCCCGCCGCGTCTCCGCCGTGCCGGATGAAGACTGGTCCGCGCCACTCTCCGGCGAAGACAGCCAGGACGGGGGAGACCCGGAGCTGTACGGCGACGCGGAGCCCGTTCGCTCGCGCACGGGCGAGACGCGGGTGGCCTCCATTGACGACGTGCGTCCGGAGGCGGAGGAGCCCGCCGAGGACGAGGACAACTCCGAGACGACGCGCGCCGGCCCCCCGGTGCTGATGCTGGTGCTGGACGGCCCGGACAAGGGGCGCAAGAAGCGCTTCAAGGGCGTGCGCATGGTGGTGGGGCGCAGCAAGGACTGCGACTTCGCCCTGGGCGACCAGACCGTGTCCCGGCGCCACCTGGAGCTCGTCTACGGCGAGAGCGGCGTGGTGATGCGCGATCTGGGCGGCATCTCCGGCACCCAGGTGAACGACCAGAAGGTCGACGAGTGCATCCTGAAGCACGGGGACGAAATCTCCGTGGGCAAGACGCGCCTGCGCTTCGTGGACGAGGGCGAGCTCATCAAGGAGATGCGCGCCAAGGCCGAGTCCGGCGAGGCGGACGAGAAGAAGGAAAAGAAGGAGGAGAAGAAGGACCCGCGCCTGGATGAGAAGACCAACGCGAACTACAAGATCGCGGACCTGATGCGCGACGAGAAGGCGCGCAAGACGGGCGTGCCCCGTCCGCGTCCGGTGCGCTCAACGGCGCGCGAGGGCTTCAAGATCACCTTCAAGATGAAGGTGGGCGCGGCGGTGGGTGGCCTGGTGCTCCTGATGCTGATCGCCGGTCTGGCGATGTCCGGCGGGAACAAGCCGCCGCCCAAGCCGGTGGTGGACCCCAGCCAGGCGCGCGCGCAGGAGCTGATGCAGCGAGCGCGCGACAAGGTGCGCGACGGCGAGTACCCGGACGCGGTGCGCTTCGCCCAGGAGGCGGAGAAGCTGCGCGTGGGCATCGACGTGGACGGCGTGGCCAAGGCGGCCCAGCAGCTCCAGGACATCATGGACGCCTTCCAGGCGACCCGGGACCTGATGGCGGAGAACCGCTACCCGGACGCGCGCGCGAAGCTGACCGGCACGCCGCAGGGCACGGCGCGCACGGACGAGGCGCGCAAGAAGCTGGAAGAGGAGCTGGACGCCCGCGAGCAGAAGTACACGCTGGACCTGGTCGATGCGGCGCTGACGGAGCGCCGGCCGGACGACGCGCGCACCCTCATCGCGGAGCTGCCGCAGGGCACGCGCTCGCTCTACGAGCAGAAGCTCACGGACCTGGTGAACCAGCTGGCCAAGGAGGCGCAGCAGGCCGCGCGGCAGGCGGGTGTCCGGCAGGCGGTGGCCGCGGAGAACGCCAAGCAGCGCCGCGCGGAGTTCGTGGCGGAGGCCTTCCAGGACGTGGAGCGCCGCTTCAACGGCGGGGACTTCCAGCGCGCGTCGCTGGAGGTGGACCGGGTGATGGACAAGTACCGGAGCGAGGCGGACATCCAGGCCCGCGCGCGCAACCTGAAGAAGCTCATCCCCCAGTTCCGCTCCGCCTTCGAGGAGGGCCAGAAGAAGTACGAGAACAACTCGTTGGAGGCCTCCGTGAAGCCGCTGCGCCGCGCGGTGGAGGTGTACCGGCAGATTGGCTTCGCTGGCTCGCTGGGCGACACGCTGGACAACGAGCTGGCCTCCGCGTCGGTGGCGGCGGGGCAGGCGGCCTTCAAGCGCAAGGAGTTCCCACTGGCGGGCCGCAGCTTCCGAGAGGCGCTGCGTCTCAACCCGGGTGACTCGCGCGCCCGCGACGGCCTGGACGAGCTGCAGAAGAAGGTGGAGGAGCTGTACCTGTCGGCGTACATCTCGCGCGACCGCGACCCGGCCCTGGCGACGGAGCAGTTCAAGATCGTCATCGAGTCCTCCGCGGAGGGCGCGGACGTGAAGCGCAAGGCGGAGATGGCGCTGAGCGACCTGCAGAAGGCCGGCGGTTCGTAGCGCATAGCTGGAGTCAGGGGGCCGCCGCCCGTGGGATGAGGGTGGGCGGCCTCTTTCATGTATCCCTGTCACACCTGTCGTCGTGCGCGGTCTGGAGACACCGGATGAACGAGTCGTCGTTGCGTGAGCTGGGCATGGACCTGTTCGAGGAGCGCCAGTTCGAGCGCGCCCTCGCCGTCTTCGCGGAGGCCGTTCGCCGCGTGCCCGCGGACCACCGCTCGCGCATGCTGGCGTCCCGGTGTCTGGCGGAGCTGGGTGAGCGCGAGCGCGCCGTCACCGCGTACCACGCGTGCGCGGAGGGGCTCCTGCGCCGCGACTACCTCTTGAGCGCCATGGCCGCGTGCAAGCTGGCCATGGAGCTGTCTCCGAACGAGCGCCGCCTGAAGGAGACGCTGTACCGCGTGCACTCGCGCGCCGCGCGCAGCGCCCCGGGCCGCGCCGCCGTGCCGCCGCCGCTGCCGCCGGAGCACCTGTACGACGGCAAGGTGGACACGGACCTGATGGGCCTCGTGGGCGAGGAGCTGTCCAACCGCGCCATTGAAGTGCTGGCCGCGCCGGACACCGGCGGCACCGCGGATCCGCAGAGCCGCCCGCCGCTGCCGCTGTTCGCGGACCTGGACCGGGACGCGTTCCTGGACCTGGTGGGGCGCATGGTGTGGCGCACCATCAAGCCGGAGGAGGTCATCAGCCGCGAGGGCGAGCCGGACGACCACCTGCACGTCATCGTCGCCGGCAAGGCGGAGGTGACGCGCCGGACGGACGGCGAGGACCGCACGCTGGGTTTCCTGGGCGGCGGTTCCATCTTCGGCGAGCTGGCGCTGCTCACGGGCGCGCCGCCCACCGCGTCGGTGACGGCGGTGTCGGACTCGGAGGTTTTTGAAATCCGCCGCGAGCACCTCAACGCGGTGGCGAAGAGCCACCCGGCGGTGCCGCAGCTGCTGGCGGACTTCGCGCAGCAGCGCATGATGCGCAACCTGATGGCGAACTCGCCCCTGTTCCAGCAGCTGCCGGAGTCGGAGCGGGGCGCGTTCTTCCAGCGCTTCACCTTCCGCGCGCTGCAGCCCGGCGAGAGGGTCCTGGTGGAGGGCGAGTACTCCCAGGGCCTCTTCCTGGTGCTGGCCGGCGAGCTGACGGTGCAGAAGGAGGACCCGGCGGGCGGCATGGTGACGCTGGGCGTGCTGCGCGAGGGCGACGTGGCGGGAGAGATTTCACTCCTCACGGGCTTGAGGGCCACGGCCACGGTGTCCGTGACGCGCAAGACGGCGGCGGGGTGGCTCAAGCGCGAGGCCTTCCAGGAGCTGGTGACGTCCTTCCCCAACATCCGCACGTACCTGGAGCAGCTGTCCGACCGCCGCCTGAAGCAGATTGGCGAAGCGCTGCGCCCGCTGGAAATCATCGACGCGGACGACATGATGCTGGAGCCGGAGACCGGGGCCGCCTGAGATGGTGCTGACTCGAACCCGGGTGGTGAGCGGCATGGCGGCGGTGCTCGCCGCCGCGCTCGTGTTGTTCCTCTGGCCGCGCGAGGAGCCGGGCGTGAAGGACGCCGTCACCCGGCGCATCATCGCGATGACGCGCTCGGCGGAGGAGAAGGACGTGGGCGGGGTGATGGAGGGCGTGTCCGAGCGCTTCAAGACGAAGGAAGGCTGGAGCAAGCAGGACGTGCGCGGCATCCTGGCCGCGCAGGTGCTGCGGGGCCAGTGGGTCCGCATCTTCACCACCGACATCGACGTGCACGAGGTGTCGCCCACGCAGGGTGACTTCCAGGCGCGCTTCATCTTCGGCCGCTCGGAGGCGGACAAGCTGGAGGACCTGGCCCGGGATAGCGTCCTCAACGCCTACGCCATCGAGGGCACCTTCGAGAAGGAAGAGGATGGCGAGTGGCGCGTGGTGAAGGCGAAGCAGCGCCAGTTGGACCCCTCGGAGCTGCTCTAACGCGTCACCGCCGCGGGGTCGTTGCCGCTGAAGAGCGGCCCTGCCTCCGTGAGCCAGGCCTTGGCCATGGCGGGCTGGCCGCTGGTCTCCAGGCGCTTCTTGATGTCGTTGGCGCGCGTGGCCAGCTGCTCCACGGGCGCGCCCTGGGCGCGGGCGCGCACGAGTGAGAAGTAGTGCTGCTGGCACCCGGAGGCGAACTCGCCCTGGGCGAAGAGCAGCTCGCCCAGCGCCGCGTACGCCTCCGGCATGCTGCCCGCGCCCGTCTCCGGCGCCACGGCGGTGAGCAGCGACTTCGCGCCGTCGAAGTCCTTGCGTGCGAGCAGCAGCGCGCCCTTGGCGTACTGCGCCCGCGCCAGCCCCACGCCGCGCGCCGAGAGCGCCTTGTCGTAGGCCGCGAGCGCGTCGTCCTGACGGCCGGCCGCCTCCATCACACCGCCGCGCGTGAGCCAGTAACGGTCGTCCCGGTCCAACGCGGGCAGCTCCTTGCCGTCCGCCGTCCGCACCTTCACCTCGCGAAAGGTCTTCTCGTAGGCGTCCAGCATGGCCAGCGCGCCTTCTCCGTCACCCTGGGCCTGGAGCAGCCGCGCGCCCTCCAGCGTCAGGAGCGGCGCGGTGGGCCGCTTGGCCGCCGCCGCCTCGAAGGCCTGGCGGGCGTCCGGGGCGCGCTTCACCGCGAGCGCACGGCCCCGGGTGAAGAGGGCGTAGTGCTCGTCCGGCCAGGCCTTGAGCGCCGCGTCCACGTGGGTGAGCGCCTCGTCCGGGGAGCCCTTCGCAAGGGAGACTTCCGCCTGGGCCACCGCCATGCGGGCCTGGAGCGCGGGCGTCAGCTCCTTGCCGCGCGAGCGCACCTCCTCCAGCAACGCCGTCACGCCGTCCGGAGGCCGCCCCGCGTACAGCTGCGCCAGGGCGGACGTCACCCGCGACAGCAGGTGGTCCGGGTTCACGGTGGTGGCGCGCGCGAAGGCCTCCACCGCCTGGGGGAACATCCCCTCGTCGAGCAGCGCTTCACCGTAGGCCGCGGAGAAGCGCGGATCCTTCCAGGCCCCTTCCGCCGCGCGCGCGAAGGCCTGGCGGGCCTCCGAGAGGTGCCCCTCCTTCTGTAGCAGTCGCGCCTGGGCCAGCGTCAGCCGGGGGCTGTTGGCGCCCTGGGACTTGAGCTCCTCCAACAGCTTGTGCGCCTCCGCCGTCTGCCCCGCGCCCACGAGCAGCAGGGCCCGGGCGCCGTAGCGCTCACCGGAGCGCGAGCCCAGCGTCTCCGCGCGCTCCAGCTGCTCGCGCGCCTTCGCTTCCGCGCCGGGCTGGTGGTGCGTGAGCCACAGCTCCGCCTGGAGGTCCGCGGCCAGCGCCCGCGCGTCGCGCGAGTCCGGCGCGAGCGCGAAGAGGGCCTCCAGGTTCTGCTGCGCCATGGCCAGGTCGCTGGGGTTTCCCTTCAGCACCGCGGAGCGCGCCGTGCGCAGGTGGGCGTCCACCTCCTGGCGCACCTGCCCCTGGTGCACGTACCAGGCGACACCCGCGGCGAGCAGCACGGCGACGACGCCAATCTGGGCCAGGGCGCTGCCCAGTCCCTCGCGACGCTTCCAGTCACCGCGGCCCGACGTTTCCATGGGGGTGGCCTCACGCGCGAAGATTGAAGATTTTCAGACAGTGATGCGAAGTAGGGCGGGCATGGACAGATAGGTCCGGCCCCCCGGGGTGTCAACGGGTGGGGGCAGCACGCACGCGGGGGCGGCACGCCCCGGAGGCACGTCATGGCCGTCTACACGACACTTCCCCCCGAGGCCTTCACCCACGTGGCGGAAGTCTGGGGCCTGGGGGCGGTGCGCTCCATCACGCCGATTCCCCAGGGCTCCATCAACACCAACCACCGGCTGGAGACGGACTCAGGCCGCGTCTTCGTGCGCCACACGACGGTGCGCTCGCCGGACGACCTGCGCTTCGAGGCGTCCCTGTTGGAGCACCTGTCCCGAGCGCACTTCCCCGCGCCGGTGCTGCTGGTGCCTCCGGGGCCCGCGCCCTTCGTGGAGCTGCACGGCGGGCGGATCAGCGTCTTCAAGTGGCTGGCCGGCGAGGAGTACACCCGCGACCGCCTCACGCCGGCGGTGCTGGAGCGCCTGGGGGCCGAGCTGGGCAAGCTGCACCGGACGACGCAGTCCTTCGGGGGTACGCGCGCGAACCCCTACGGCCCCGGCGTGGTGAAGGGCTGGCTGGAAGGCCTGTCCCGGCGGCCGGAGCCGGAGCTCGTCTCGGTGGCGGCGGAGCTGGAGCGGTACCTCGCGCGCGTGGAAGCCGAGCGCCAGGGACTGGAGCCCCGGGGCGTCATCCACGCGGACCTCTTCCTGGACAACGTGAAGTGGCTGGGCGACCGCGTGGGCGCCTTCTTCGACTTCGAGATGGCCTGCGTGGACGCGTACGCGCTGGACGTGGCCGTCACCCTCAACGCGTGGTGCTTCGAGGGGGCCTACCAGCCGGAGCGGTGCCAGGCGCTGCTGCGCGGCTACCAGGACGCGCGGCCGCTGTCGGACGTGGAGAAGCGGGCGCTGTACGGCCACGCCCTCTACGGCGCGGTGCGTTTCACCACCAGCCGCATCCGCGACTACCACCTGTCCCCGCTGGGCGCGGACAAGCTCGCGCCCAAGGACTTCCGCACCTACCTGTCCCGCGCGCGGGCCCTGGATGACATGGGCCCGGACGGGCTGAGGGCGCTCGTGGGCGTCTGACAGCTAGATGCCGGAGAGGATCTTCCAGTCGCCGCCGACCTTCTGGAACACCATCTGCTCCAGCTCCGAGTCCTGCTGGGGCCGGGCGTTGAGGCCGGGCATGCGCCAGGACGCGTTCCAGTAGTAGATGGCGAGCGCGATGTCGTCCTCGCGGAACTCCACGCGGCGGATGTTGAAGTCCACCTTGGGGTTCTGCAGCTTCTGGAAGAGGCCCTGGAGGTGGGACTCCAGGTTGCTGGCGGTGAGGTCGTCCGTCGGGTCGTCCGGGGTGCCGCCGTCGTCGCGGAACTTCGGGGAGACCAGCGCCTGGATGGCCTTCGCGTCGCGGGCCTCCAGGGCGGCGCGATACTTCTCCATCACGGCGAGGATGGCGCGGGTTTCACCGGTGTCTTCCAGCTCGGTGCCGGGGATGCGCTTCGGGGCGCATGCGGCCAGGAAGAAGACGGCGCAGAGGGCGAGGAAGCGGTTGTGCATGGCGGGGCCTTATGGGTTCAACCGCATTTGTGTCAACCCATTCCCCGGCCCCGCCGCCCTCCGTGCGCTTTGACTATTTGGCGCGGATGACTTCAGCGATGAAGCGGTTGAGCACGGGCAGCTCGCCGTCGAGGATCTTGAGGCCCTCGGTCTTGATGAGCGGCTCGGCAATCATCGCCACCGGCTTGAGCAGGAAGGGCACCTTGAGCGACAGCTCGCCCTCCATCTTGCGCTCCGTCTGACCATTGCCCAGGTCGCGCAGCTTCAGCACGCCCGAATTCATCAGCATCTTGGAGATGGTGTGGGACGTGGGCGTGTTGGTGAACGTGAGCTGCTTGGTGCGCTTGTCGTAGGTGGACGTCTCGATGAAGGCGAACCACTCCGGCGACACCTTCTTGGGGCCCACGGAGGAGATGACGGGCTTGGGGCGGTAGCGCACCTTGCGGTGCACGCGGTCACCGTCGACGCGCACCTCCTGGGGCTGCAGCTCCAGCAGCACGCCGTGGTGCTGGAGGAGGTACGGAAAGTAGCGCTCGTCCAGCAGCGCGCGCTCCACTTCGTCCACCGTCCCCTGGATGTACTGCGTCTTCTCGAAGTGCATGCCCCATCCACCTTTCCGTCGATGCGTGAGTCGTCTCTGCGCAGGGGCCCGCGTCTAGCGGAAAGCCTGACGCGGCACCAGGGGCCCGCGATAGGCCGTCTGCTCGAAGTCACAACGGGCCTGCCACTCGGAGGCCGACGCACGGAAGGCGGCCCCGTAGTCCGGCAGCGCGCCCACTTCATGCCGCACGGCGCCGCAGTCGCCCGCCAGGTAGGCGGCCTCGATTCGCAGCCGCGTGGCTTCCCGGCGGATGGCCTCCGGGAGGGTGGTGTCCGAAAGGGCGCGCTGGAGCTGCTCCCCCGCGAGCGCCGGGGCCCCCACCTGGTGCAGCCGCCGCCCCAGCAGGTAGTGCAGCCACGGATCCATCGGTGACGCGAGGAGGGCTCGGTCCAATAGCAGGAGGCGCAGCTCCTCCTGCGGCGCGCGGAAGTAAGCCTCGATGGGCGCGCGGCGCGACGGCGTCTCCAGCGCGGCCAGCTTCACCTGGGCGGTGCGCGTGAGCTCCGGCCCCGGATCCATCGCGAGCGCGGCCTGGAGGAAGGCGCGCGAACCCTCCACGTCCTCCAGGTGGAGGGCCACGTCGGCGCGGGCCACGGCCACCTCCGCGGCGAGCGTGGGCCGGTCCTTCACCTGGTCCGCGAGCGTGGCCAGCACCTTCGCCGCGTCGGGCCCGCGCTCCAGGGCGTCCAGGGCCACGGCCTGGCCCAGCTGGTAGGACGGCTCCTCCGGCTGGAGCCGGGCGGCGCGCTGGTAGCGCTGGAGCGCGTCCTGCGGGTCGCTGGCGAGCGATTCGCGGGCGGAGTCCGACAGCCGGGCCACCTCGCGGGCGCAGGCGCGGGTGAAGAGGCTGCCGGTGCGGAAGCGGGCGAAGGCGCGCGCGAGCGCGGACGCGTCCAGGGGCAGCGCGTCCAGGGTGCGCTCCCACTCGGTGACGAGCTCGTCCAGGGGCCGGCCGTAGGCCTCGTTGAAGTCCGCGTGCGCGTAGACGGCGCGCAGCTTGTCCGCGCCGTAGGTGTCCGCCAGGTAGCGCAGGAACGAACCCGCCACGGTGTACGCGCGCGCCGGGGCGGACTGGTAGAAGCCCTTGGGGCCCATGAGGTCGCGCATGTCCGGGGCCAGCCCCTGCCTGCGCATGCCCGCGGCCCACTGGTGCAGGGTGAGCTCGCCCTGCACGGGGTCGTCCGCGGCCACCGCGAGCCCTTCAATCACGCCCATCAGCGGCCACACGCCCAGCCGGGTGGTGACGCGGAAGAAGCCGGAGCCCGCGGGGCCCGCCATCACGTGCGCCAGCTCATGGTGCAGCGTGGAGTGGGGGAAGGGCTTGTCCTGGATGTGCAGCTCCGTGCGCCAGGGCTTGGCGAACTGGGTGCGGCCGGCGCCCACCAGCCGCTGCTTCTCCTCCTCGGAGCGGTAGAGCCACACCCGCACGCGCTCCGTGGGGGCCACGCCCAGGAAACCGGCCGTCTGGGTGAAGCGGAACTCCAGGTCGCGGGCCATGCGGTCCACGTCCTGGCGGGCCTTGCCGCGCGGGTAGTGCAGGACGAAGTGCTCCGTCTCCCGCACGCCGCCCAGCTGCTCGGAGAGGTACGTGTCGCTCATCCGCAGGCCAAGCTGAGGCGCGCGGGCCTCCAGCCAGACGATGCCCAGGGCGCAGGGGAGCACCAGCCCCAGCAGGCCACCGGGGCGCGCGCCCTTCAGCGTCAGGCGCCCGGTGCGCACGTCCAGCAGCGCGAGGGCGAGCCCCGCGAAGGCGCCAACCCACAGGAGCGTCTCCAGGCGGAACCAGCCCAGCGCGGCCGTCATCTGGAGGGCCTCGTCGTAGAGCGGGCCGGGCAGGTGGCCCAGGAAGATGTTGAAGGCGAACACCTGGGGCCCGAAGACGATGGGCCACACCGTCACCCCCAGTGAGGCGAGGAGGAGCAGGGCGTACAGGCCCGCCGCGCTCCGGGGCCGGGCCGTCGCGAAGCCCAGGAGCACGCCCGCCGCGGAGGCCACCAGGGCGGAGGGGATGGTCAGCAGGGGGTAGAAGCCCGCCAGCTCGAAGGGGTCGCACGCGGTGCGAAGCCGGGCGAAGAGCAGGGCGCACACGAAGGGGGGGACGAGCACCCCCAGGTTCAGGACGACGCTGGCCCCCAGGGCGCGGCCCACGGCGGTTCCGGGCAGGGCGGACGCTTCTACCCGGGCGGGCATGGGGGCGGCGCCCGTGAGGATGCGGCGCTCCTGGGCAGCGGCGGCGATGCCTGTCCCCCCCCCGAGCAGACCGACGGCGATGGACAGGGCCAGGCCCAGTTCGAAGCCCGGGACCCCGAAAAGGGGGAGGAGGACGAGGGCCGACCCCCCACCGCCGAGCAGCAGCACGGTGGCCAGGACGGCTGGACGGCCCAACAGTGCACGGGCACGGGGGAGGACTTGCCGCATGGCGTCCCCTATACTCCCCGGCCGCATGTCCGAACAGAAGAGCGGATCCGAACTGCGCACCCATGGTCGTGCGCCCATCGAGCTGAAGGTCGACTACAAGAAGCTCAATTCGTTCTTCGCTGACTACACGAAGAACATCAGCAAGGGCGGCACGTTCATCAAGACGAAGAAGCCGCTGCCCATTGGCACGCGCTTCCTCTTCAAGTTGACGGTGCCGCACCGAGAGGCACCTTTCGAATTGCTGGGCGAAGTCGTCTGGTCCAAGGCCGACGCGGAGGAGCCCGGCATGGGCATCCGCTTCATCTACAGCAGCGAGTCCCAGCGCGTGGACTTCGAGACGCTGGTGGAGCGGCTGATGTCGGACAGCCTGGGCTCCGAGCTGACCGAGAAGCTGCTCAACAAGCCCCTGCATCCCCAGCATCCATGAAGATGCGCCTCACGTTCGTCCTGGCGGCGCTGGCCTTCGCGGGCGGCGCATGTCAGGAAGCGCCGGCCGCGCCTCCGAAGCCCGCCGCGCCCGCTCCGGCGCGTCCCCGGTCCAAGGACGTGTCGGCGGAGGACTACGTGATGCCGACCCTGCCGCGCGCGCACGTGCGGCTGAAGGATGCCTACGGTGGTGTGCGCCGCGTGGAGGTGGAGGTGGCCGCCACGGGCGAGTCGCGCACGCGCGGGCTCATGTGGCGCAAGGCGCTGCCGGCCGGGCAGGGCATGCTCTTCATCTTCCCGGATGAAGAGGTGCGCGGCTTCTGGATGCGCAACACGCTCATCCCGTTGGACATGTTGTTCATCACGTCCGAGGGCCGCGTCGTGGGCATCATCGAGAACGCGGAGCCGCGCACGCTGACGAACCGCACGGTGGGCATCCCCAGCCAGTACGTGCTGGAGGTGCCGGGCGGCTGGTGCCAGAAGAACGGCATCGTCCGCGGCGGCACGGCGGAGTTCGAGGGCGTCAGCACCATCCCCATCATGCCGTGACGCAACGGGGGCCGGTGATGCGCGTTTGTCGCGCGCCCGGTTTGCCCGTGATGAAGAAGTGACGCGCTGCTCAAGATAGCGCCACGATTCCTCCGCAGGATTCGCGCCGCGCGTGAACGCCCCGACAGGGGGCCCGACGCGCGCGCCACCTTCTGGAGGATGCACGCATGGCTTCACGACTGTTGAGCCGCGCCACTGGCGCGATGCTCCTGCTTGGCACCGCGACGTGGGTGGGTTGCGAGGGAGCGCAAGGTCCCGCGGGCGCGGCAGGCCCCAAGGGCCAGGATGGGCAGGACGGTCAGGACGGCGCCCAGGGGCCGACGGGTGAGCCGGGCAATCCGGGCCCTGGCACCCAGGGACAGCCGGGGCCGGGCGCCACGGCGCGCGCGCCGGGCGTGGAGTCCAGCACGGCGCTGTCGTCCGTCATCGCCGTGACGTTCCGGGGAGACCTGGGCACGGGCGCGACCAACGTGGCGGAGTACGTGAAGGCGCGCGTGGAGCAGGTCGTCACGGGGAAGCTGCCCTCGCCGCTGGTGTTCCCGCTGTCGCCCGCGTCCACGGACACGGTGCGTTCGGTGCCGGGGCTGTATCCGACCACGGTCATCAAGTGGATGGATCCGCTGGCCTTCGCGAAGGGCGGGGCGCGCTTCGGCGCGAACGTGGACTACATCGCCTTCTTTGGTGACGGCTGGTCGCAGGACGGGCGCGCGCCGCAGTACCACGGGCAGGCCGCGGCCGGCTGGATGTGGATCAACCACGAGTACATCTCCGGCACGAAGCCGCGCGTGGGCACGGCGCCCATCGGACAGCATCTGGACTTCGCGCGCTTCCTGCGCAACACGGGCTCGCTCTCCAACACGGTGGCGGACGGCACGCAGTGGCAGGCGGACGCGCTCGTCTCCTACAACCGCGAATGGAAGAGGCAGGTGGGCGGCACCTGGATGCGAGTGGTGCAGGACCCCGCGACGGGCGGCTGGGCGGTGGACCGCAACGCGGCCAACGTGCGCTACGACGCCTCCAGCGCCACGCTGGCGAAG
Source organism: Corallococcus sp. AB032C (assembly GCF_003668935.1). Classification (NCBI taxonomy): domain Bacteria; kingdom Pseudomonadati; phylum Myxococcota; class Myxococcia; order Myxococcales; family Myxococcaceae; genus Corallococcus; species Corallococcus sp. AB032C. Next base: position 12,402 of record NZ_RAWP01000121.1, read on the forward strand.
GTGGTGGGTGTGACGCTCTCTGGCGAGGAGCATGACGACTCCGGCCTGGCGCTGGCGGCGGGAGTGGTGCCCGGCACGCACTCCAACTGCTCCGGTGGCCAGACGCCGTGGGGCACGGTCATCGTCGGCGAGGAGAACGTCCAGGGCGTCTACGGCGATCCGGAGGCCGCGCTGTGGACGGGGAAGAACGACTGGATTCCAGCGGCGGCGGGCTTCGCTCCGGGGGCTCCGCTCGCGCCTGACTTCTCCGCGCCGGCGGAGGGCGACATGATCAGCGGGGAGCGCGACTCCTCGCACCTGAAGGACGGCTATGGCTACCTGACGGAGGTGGATCCGGGCCAGCCGGCGGACCTCTGGTACGGCAAGGACGCGGAGAAACCGGGCGCGGGTCACCGCAAGCTGGGCGTGATGGGCCGCGCGCACTGGGAGAACGCCACCTTCGTGGTGGACGCGGACTGGAAGCTGCTCGCGAACCAGCCCGTGGTCATCTACGGCGGCGATGACCGGCGCGGCGGACGCATCTTCAAGTTCGTGTCGCAGGGCAAGTACACGCCGGGGATGACGAAGGCGCAGGTGCGCGCGCTGCTGGACGCGGGCACGCTCTACGCGGCGCACTTCGCGGGCCTGGACAACGCGACGGGCGACACGCTGGTGGGCGGGGTGGTGCCCACGGACGCGGCGCCGGGCCATGGCCGGTGGATCCAACTGGGCCTGGACAGCGCGGACCTGGCACCGAACGGAGAGAGCTTCGGCAAGCCGACGCTCCAGGTGGGCGCGGCGCTGCGCGACGTGAACCACAACGCGATGGGCGGCTTCGTCAACGACGACCAGGTGCGCAAGCTGCTGTGGACGGCGGCGAACAAGGTGGGCGTGATGGAGCTCAACCGCCCCGAGGACACGGAGTGGAACCCGAAGGACCCCAGCGGCACGCCGCTGCTCTACGTGGCCTTCACCGAGCACGGCGACCCCACGGCGTTGGATCAGCAGGGCCGGGTGGCCACGGCCGAGCTGAAGGACGGCGCGTGGGTGAAGAGGGATCGCGGCGCGCAGGACAACCGCGCGGTGGACAAGGTGGGCTCCCTCTTCGCCATCCGTGAGGCGGATCCGGCGGCGCCCGCGGGTTCGCGCACGTTCGACTTCTTCCGAGTGTGGAAGGGAGAGGCGGCGGCCACCAGCGCGGCGCCGGAGTTCGCGGCGGCCAAGCCGGACAACCTGGTCATCGACCGCGAGGGCGGCGTGTGGTTCGGCACGGACGGCAACTTCGGGGTCAACAAGGTCGCGGACGGCATCTTCTATCTGGACCAGGCGCCCGCGCACCGTGACAGCCCCTACTTCCGCAAGGCGTTCCGGGTGCTCTCCATGCCGAGCGACGCGGAGGCCACGGGCCCGGCGTTCAACGCGGACATGACCAGCCTGTTCGTCAGCGTCCAGCACCCGGGCGAGGACAGCTTCAGCGTCTGGCCGTAGTCGTCGTTCCATTCGATGGTCCGCGAAGACGGAGCCTGGCGCATGCGTTCATCCGTGCTCGATGGGGTGCGAGGCCCCGTCTTCATCGTCCTGACGTTGGGGGCCTTCGCCGCGGCGGCGGGCGTGTGGCGTCTGCGCACGCCCGCCGAGGTGGAGGCACCGTTTGATCCGCTCGCGCAGGCCCTGGCGGCGGGGAGCCGGGTGGCCAACCGCGAGGCCCCGGTTCCGTCCATGTGTTACACGAAGACGGCTGGGGTCTCGAACCCGTGCTGGACGTGTCACACGGGCGGCGTTGGCAACAACGTGATGGCGGACGACTCGCTCCAGGCGGAGTACGCCTTCAGCGACGTGGGGCTGACGAACCACTGGACGAACCTCTTCACGGACCGGACGCGCGCGATGGCGTCCATCACCGATGACGAGGTGCTCGAGTACATCCGAGAGGACAACTACACGCCGCTGCGCGCCGCGCTCCTGGGGCGCGCGGAGGGCTACAAGGGCTGGGTTCCGGACCTGGACCTGACGCAGGGCTTCGACGCGGAGGGCTTCGCGAGGGACGGCAGTGGCTGGCGGGCCGTGCGCTACAAGCCGTTCCTGGGAACGTTCTGGCCCACCAACGGCAGCACGGACGACGTCTACGTCCGGCTCCCGAAGTCCTTCCAGAAGGATGCGCGCGGGCAGCCATCGCGAGAGGTGTACCGCTTCAACCTCGCGGTGCTGGAGGCCGCGATGACGGTGGACCCGGGCCTCCTGGACGTGAAGGGTGCGAGCCGCCGCGTGGAGCCGGTGGACGAGCGCGTGGGGAACATGGACCTGGATGGTGACGGCGTCCTGTCTCCGAGCGTGGAGCGAGTGCGCGGGTTGCCAGCGCATTACGCGGGAAGCGCGGCGGACGTGAAGGTGCGGCGGTACACGTACCCGAAGGGGACGGAGTTCCTGCACACCGTGCGCTACGTGGATCCAGACGCACCCGCGCTGCTGTCCACACGGATGAAGGAGCTGCGCTATTCGCGCAAGGACGAGGAACCGGCGGACGACCGCGTGCGGAACTTCTACGCGGAGGAGCAGGAGAAGAAGGTGCGCGGCCGGCTGCCCGCGTTTCCAGGCACGCCGGAGCTGGGGCTGATCAACGAATTCGGCTGGCGCCTGCAGGGCTTCATCGAGGACGCGAAGGGACGGTTGCGCCTCCAGACCCTGGAGGAGCACGTCTACTGCATGGGCTGCCACACGAACCTGGGAGTGACGGTGGACCAGACCTTCGCGTTCCCACGCAAGGTGCCGGGACGTGACGGCTGGCGGACCCAGGACCTGCGAGGCCTGCCGGACGTGTCGCAGGCAGGACACACCGCGCCAGAAACCGTGACGTACTTCGAGCGCGTGCAGGGGGGCGATGAGTTCCGTGCGAACGAAGAGTTGCTCACGCGCTTCTTCCCGAACGGAGTGCTGGACCTGCCAGCGGTCAGGCGCGCGGCACCGGGAGGAGACCGCGACCTCGCGTGGTTGGTGACGCCGTCACGGGAGAGGGCGCTCCAGCTCAACAAGGCCTACCAGGCGCTGGTGCGGGAGCAGGCGTTCGCGTTGGGACGGGACACGCTGCTGGCGCCGCCCGCGAACGTGCACAGCGCCGTGGAGAACGGATCCACCGAGTTGGAGGCTACGGGTCGCCTCTACACCGACGGCCGGTTGCACCTCACCTGGGAGTAGGGCGCGGCGCTCGCGAAGCGGTCTGTCGCGCAGCCGCCGCACCGCGTCCAGGAACGACGATCACCCGCCCCGGCTATCCAGGGTGCCCCCCGTCCGCCGGACGAGGCAAAACCTGTCGGACAGTCGGACAAGTTTCCGCCGCACGGGTGGCGCCGAGGTCCTTGGCCCGGTCCGCCCAACCTGTCGGACAGTCGGACAGGTTCGTGCTGAGTGCCGCTGGCGGGGTGTCCCGGTGGGGCCGGGGCATCCCCTTGGGCCTACAGGCGTGCCGTGTCGTTTCGGTGGGCTCGGACGGACGACCGCGCCTCACTCGGGACGTGAGGCACGGGCTGGCTACTTCACCGCGCCCGGCTGGAACAGGAACGTGCTCGTGTGCGTCTGCGCGGAGACGGCCTTCACGCGCTTTCGCAGGGCCGCGGCTACGGCGGACAGCTCCGCGGGGTGGGGGGTGGCGGACAGCCCCTGGTGGTCCACCGCCGCGAGGCTCAGCGTCACCGGCACCGTGTTGCCCGCCGCGTCCTTGGCCGTGAAGCCGCCGCGCCGCAGGTCCTCCGGACCGTAGAGCGGGACCTTCTCCGCGTCGAAGCGCTGGCAGAGCGTGCGCAACACCTCCGGCGCCACCGCGTTCGGACACACGAGCACGAAGTCGTCTCCGCCCACGTGGCCCAGGTTCGAGCCCTCCGGCAACAGGTGCAGGCACTCCGACAACACGCTCGCCGTGTAGCGGATCACCCGGTCGCCCTGGAGGAATCCGTAGCGGTCGTTGTACGCCTCGAAGTGATCCAGGTCCGCGTAGATGACCGTGAACGCACTGCCCTGGAGCGCGGCGCGGATCCACCGTTCGATCATCCGGCTGCCGGGCAAATCAGTGAGCGGATGCGCGCCCGTCGCCGCGTGCTGCTCCAGGTCCGAGGCTCGCGCGATGAGCTGCTTCATCGTCACCGTGCCCAGGAAATGGCCCTTCGCGTCCGTCACCACCACCGGGTCGTAGACGGACTCGGGCGGACGGCGCATCGCCATGCGCGCCAGCGCCGTGATGGCCGTCGCGTCCTCTACCACCATCGGCGCCTCGCGCGGCTCGTCCGGGAGCGCGGACTCCGTGCTGGCGGCGGTTCCTCCGAAGCGCGCGTAGAAGCTCCGCCGCGTCACCACCGCGTGCGGCTGCTCGCCGTCCAGCAGCACGACGTGGTCCTCGCCCGGCGTGCGGCGGAAGAGCCGGTCCAGCTCCACCGCCTGCGCCGTCACCGGCGCGCACGGCGGGCGGATGATCATGCTGCCCACCGTCTCGTCATCCTCGTGCTCGCGGTGGTGCAGGGCGCGGATGGCCTCGCGGCAACGCTCCGCGAAGTCCGCTCCCGGCCGCTGCGGCGAGCTCACGGGCCGCGCCAGCAGGTAGCCCTGCGCGTGCCGGATGCCCAGGCGCAGCAGGACCGCCAGCTCGTTCCACGTCTCCACGCCCTCGGCGATGAGCACCGCGTCCACGCGCTGCGCGAACGCCACCAGCGACTTCACCAGGTGCTGCCGGTACGTGTGCAGGTGGATGTCCCGCACCAGCGCCTGATCCAACTTGATGAAGTCCGGCGCGCTGTGCACCAGCGTCACCAGACCCGAGTGCCCCGCGCCGAAGTCGTCCAGCGCGATGCCGAAGCCCTGCTCCGAATACCGCCGCGCGAGCATGCGCAGCTGCTCCGTGTCCTCGAACGTGCTGCGCTCGGTGATCTCCAGCACCAGCTGCTGGGGACTCAGGCCGTGCTGACGCAGCAGCTCCATCGTGGACGCGCCGCCGAAGCGCTCGTCGCTCAGCACGTCCGGACTGACGTTGAAGAAGAAGGGTCCGCGCCGCTGTGCCTCCGGCAGCGTGGCGATGCGGCGCACCGCCGCGGTCCAGCACGCGCGCTCCAACTCGTAGGTGAAGCCCTCCACCCGCGCGCGGTTGAACAGCTCGTTGGGGGACTCCACCGGGCCCAGGCCTCGCGACAGCACCTCGTGGCCGAGGACTTCGCCGCTGAGAAGATCGACGATGGGCTGGAAGACGGTGGCGACCCTTGGCTCGTCACCGTTCCAGAGCCAGGGCGGAGGTGGTGCGGGCTTGCTGGGGGAGGGCAGGCTCATGGCTCCCGAAATGTACCGCGCTCCGGCTCAAGCTTCAGTCCCCCCCGACCACTCGGCAGGGCCAACATCGAAAACGGACGCTTGCCACGGGAGTCCCCCAGGGCCCGGGGCGGGGGGCCCCGTCAGCCTCCCCAGGGCTTATTCCCCCTGAATCCGCTGGATTTCCGGCACCTTGGCGCCCTCGGATTCTGCTGGTGACGGATCCACTGGGATCACCGGAGCCATGGTCGCCGCCGCCACCTGGGTCAGCGTGACCTGGGCCGCGACCGCGTCCATCGCCTGGCCTTCCTCTCCCTGGGCGGTCGAGAGGGCTCGGAACCGGCGGGCCAGCGAGGCCAGCTCCGCCGCCTTCAGCTGGGCCTGACCGCTGCGCAGGGACAGGAGCGCCACGCGCGCACGCTCCAGCAGGGCCACCTCCGCGCGCAGCCTCGCGAGGATTCGCTCGCGCCGCTGACGCATGTCTCCCAGCCGCTCCACCTCCTCCGCCAGCGACGCCGCCGCGGCCTCCAACTGCCGGCGCGCCACCACGTCCGTGCTCGCGCGGGCGCTGCGCTCCAGGCTGTCGCGCTCCGCCAGCAACTCCGCGGCGGCGCGCTCCTCCAGCTGCGCCTCCACGCCAGCCCACTCGGACGCCAGCTCCACCGCGCCCCGGGTGATCCGCGCCAGCGTGCGGGCCAGCTCCTCGCGCGCGGGCTCGCGGGGCAGCTTCGCCAGGGACTGACCGCATTGACGGTAGAGGGTCAGCGCGCGTTCGGACTGCGTGAGGAAGTCACCGGAGAGCTGGGGCAGCAGCTCCTCCGCGCGCGCCTCCACTGGATCCGCCGTCAGCCCCAGGTGCGCGGCGATGGCGCCCAGCCCCACGAAGAGCCCCACGATGCCGCCCACCACCGCCGCCGCCAGCAGCGTGGGCGTGGCCACGGACGCCAGCCGCACCGACAGGATGTTCGCCACCACGCCACCCGCCAGCGTGAGCCCCGCGCCCAGCACGGCGCCCAGGCCGTAGTGCACGAGCGTGGGGCGGGCCTCCGCGACCTGTCCCTCTTCGCCCAGGTCGTTGAGTCGGGAGCGCACCAACAGGGCTCCCGCGGCCGCGCCACTCGTGGCCACCGTCCACGCGGGCGACAGGCCCAGCCCATAGGGCAGCGCGACGAGCAGCAACCCCAGGCCGCTCAAGAGGCCCCGGTCCCACCGGTCGCCTCGCGCGCACGCCAGCACCACCGCCGCGGGCACCAGCCACGTCAGCGGCATCGGCATGCCCACGCGGAAGGACAGCCACTGCACCAGCCCCGCTCCGGCGCCTGCCGCCAGCGCGCGCGTGACGGTGTGCTCGAAGGCTTCGCGGTGGTGGAATTGCAACACGGCGGCATTCATCGGGACACCCCGGGAACGGCCCCCAAGGGCCGGGAATGTCCCTTCGAACGCGCGGCTCGCGAAAAGGGTCTACGCCTTCGGACGCGAAATGGGTCCCGGCTTGCCCTTCGTCACGCGGAGGTAGTCCGCCGGGGCGAGGACGATCTGCGTCCCGCGCACCCCGGCCGACACGGCGACTTCATCGAACAGCTCCAGCGTCTCATCCACGAAGACGGGGTAGTCCTTCTTGCCCCCCAGCGCGGTGACGCCGCCCCGGATGTAGCCGGTGAGCGGCTGCAATTCCTTGAGGGGGATGGTGTCCACCTTGCGGTCGCCGGACAGCCGCGCCAGGGCCTTCAAGTCCAGCTCCGCGTTGCCCGGCACCACCGCCATCAACACGCCGGTGCGGTCGCCCTTGGCCACCAGCGTCTTGAAGACCTGCTCCGCGGGCATGCCTACCTTCGCCGCCACCGTCTCCGCGGACAGGTCGTCCGGATCCACGTCGTAGTCGCGCAACGTGTACGCGATGCCGAGCGAGTCCAGGAGCCGGGCGGCGTTCGTCTTCATGGGCGTTACATCCCCAGGGCCGTGGCGGCGGCCTTCACGCGCTGGAGCGCGTCCTCGGGCGAACTTCCCACCGCGGACAGGTGGCCCATCTTGCGGCCCTTGCGCGCGTCCCGCTTGCCGTACAGGTGCAGCCGGACGCCGGGCAGCGCCAGCGCCTGCGCGAACCTGGGGCCGCCTTCCTGCAGCCACAGGTCGCCCAGCAGGTTCACGATGGCCGCGGGGCGCACCACCTCCACGGAGCCCAGGGGCAGGTTGCACACCGCGCGCACGGCCTGCTCGAACTGGCTCGTGAGGCACGCCACTTCCGTCGAGTGGAAGCTGTTGTGCGGCCGGGGCGCCACCTCGTTGACGAGCAGCGACCCGTCACCCAGCAGGAACATCTCCACCACCAGGAGCCCCTCCACCTTCAGCCCGGCGGTGATGTCGCGCGCCACCTGCGCCGCCTGCGTCAGCACGGCCTGGGGCAGCGGACCCGGCAACAGCGACCACGCGAGGATGCGCTCCTCGTGGTGGTTGAACGCGGGCGGGTACACCGCGAGCTGCCCATCCGGCCCGCGCGCCACCAGCACGGACAGCTCCGCCTTCAGGTCCAGCGCGGCCTCCGCCACCACGGAGCGCTCGCCCAGCTCCTTCCACGCGGTGCCCGCCTCGGAGGCCGACTTCACCTCGTACTGGCCGCGCCCGTCGTAGCCGCCCTCGCTGGACTTGATGAAGCACTTGCCGCCCAGCGCGGTGATGGCCGCGGACAGCTCCGCCTCCGAGTGCGCCTCGCGCCACGGGCCCAGCGGGAAGCCGCCCTTCGCGAGCCACGCCTTCTGCCGGCCGCGGTGCTGCACCACCTCCAGCACGGAGGCGCCGGGCCGCATGGGCGCGTGACGCGACACCGCGTTGAGCGTGGACAGCGAGACCTTCTCAATCTCCAGCGTCACCACGTCGCACTGGCGCGCCAGGTCCTCGGCCGCCGTCGTGTCGGAGAAGGACGCGGTGAGGCAGCGGTCCACCACGGAGCGGGACGGGCACGCCGAGTCCGGATCCAACGCCTGCACCTGGTAGCCCAGCGTGCGCGCCGCGAGCGCCATCATGCGCCCCAACTGGCCGCCGCCCAGGATGCCCAGCGTCCCGCCCGGCAGCACCATGGGGCCGCTCATCCCGCCACCTCGCGCTGCGCCAGCACTTCATCCGTGCGGGCCTTGCGCCACGCGGCCAGCCGCTCGCGCACCTCCGGGTACTTCAGCGCCAGGATGGCCGCCGCGTGCAGCGCCGCGTTGGCGGCCCCCGGCTTGCCAATGGCCTGCGTGCCCACCGGGACGCCCTTGGGCATCTGCACGATGGAGAGCAGCGCGTCGAAGCCGGACAGCACCGTGGTGGGCATGGGCACTCCCAGCACCGGCAGGAGCGTCTTGCTGGACACCATGCCGGGCAGGTGAGCCGCGCCGCCCGCCGCGGCGATGATGACGGACAGCCCGCGCGACTCCGCGCTGGACGCGTACTCCATCATCCAGTCCGGCGTGCGGTGCGCGGATACGATGCGCACCTCGTGTGGGATGCGCAGCTCGGCGAGGATGTCGATCGCCGGTTGCAGGTGCTCAAGGTCGCTCTTGCCGCCCATGATGACCCCGACCCACGGGGTGCTCGCGCTCGCCGCCATGCTTGTCCGCGCCTCCAGTGCGCCCTGCTTCCAGGGAGTGAAGCCTGGAAGAACGCGGAGATAGGGCCACGCGATTCCGGAGGTCAACCGCGAAGATGTGACGTCGCGATGGCGGGCGGGCAGGGAGGCGGGCGATGCCCCCTTGCATGCCCCTCGAAGCTCTGGAGTCTCAGTACGTCGAGCCCATGCGCCCGAAGCTCTTGAGCGCCTTCACCTTGCTGTTCTTCACCGCGGCCTTCTGGGCCTCATAGGAGTCCGCGTCGTCGTATTCCTGCATCGCGCGGGTCTGCTCGGCCTGATCCGCCGCCACCGCCGCCGCGCCCGCCACCGTGCCCGCCTCCATGAAGAGGGCCTGGTTCTGGGAGAGGTAGCCCTTGGCCTCGTCCTTCTTGCCCTGGCTCATGGCCTCCGCGGCCTTCTGGAGGTTCTGCGCGCTGCGGGCCCGGGCCGCGTACACCGTGGCCTCCTTGTCCTGGCGCTGGACGACCTCTTCCAGCACGTTGGTGGCCACCGCGGCCAGCATGGACTGGTCCTCCACGTTCTTCTGCACGAGCAGGTCCGTGTACGCGACCTTCAGCCCCGCCACCTGCACGGACTGGCCCGGCGCGGTGCCCGTCACGTGCAGCCGCGCCACCACGCGCTCCACCTGGCCCGCGGAGAAGTCCGGCAGCGCCACGCGCACGGTGTTTCCGGCCTGGTGGGCGCGGTAGCCCAGCACCTCGCCCAGCGTCGTGCCCGGGGGCAGTTCGAAGGACAGCTCCACGTTGCGTGCCACCGCGGTGGTGGCCTGCTGCAGGTCGCGCTGGAAGAGGGTGGACAGCTTGCTCGCGTCCTCCAGGAAGCCGTACGCGCCGGCGCCGTACTCCGCGAAGGACTGCATCAGGTCCTCGTTGAAGTCCGTGCCCACGCCAATGGAGCTCACCGTGATGCCGGAGGCGCGGATCTCCTTCACCACGTTCTTCAGGCCCTCCTCGTCGGACACGCCCTCCGTGGGCTGGCCGTCGCTCATCAGGATGAGGCGGTTCACCGTGGCCGTCCCGCCCATGGCGGACGCCAGCTGCGTGCGGCCCACGGACAGGCCCGCGCTGATGTTGGTGCCGCCGTCATCCCAGATGCCGTCGATGAACTGGAGCATCCGCTCGCGGTTGCCCGCGGTGGCCGGCAGGGACGGCAGGCTCTTCACGTCGCTGCCGTAGTGCACGATGGCCAGCCGGTCCTCGTCGCGCAGCAGCGTCACCAGGTGCCGCGCGGCCTGCTTCGCCTGCTGGAGCTTGTAGCCGCTCATGGACCCGGACCGGTCGATGACCACCGCCAGGTTCACCGGGCTGCGCTTCGCCCCGGGCACCTCCGCGCCGGTGAGGTCCACCGTCACGTACGTCTCCGAGGGGCCCACCGGCACGTACGGGTGCGACAGCCGGCTCGTCACCTGGAGGCTGCCCGTGGACGAACGCGGCCCCGGCGGCGGGACGGGCGGAGGGGGCGTGGGCGACGTCACGACGACGTGCGGCGTGGGCGGCTGGCCGCCCCCGCGGGGCATGCCCAGCACCAGCGCGGTGAGGGCGAGGCCACCAGCCAGGGCGAGGAACAGGACCGTACGATTCATGGCAGGGCTCCAAAGGCGTTTGAAACGCGGGCCCTGCCTTTACGAACGGGGGGCGCGAAAAGGTCTAACCCTTTCGCGCGAGGCGACTGTTCAGTGGGCTGTTCAGCCCGGACTTCAGTTGCCCTGGGCCGCCGGGACGGCGCCCGCGCAGAAGTAGGGCGAGTTGTTCTCGCCGAAGGTGCGCCGGTAGAAGGACTCGTCCGCGATGCGGATGGCGTCCAGCGTGTCCTGGTCCAGGAGCAGGGGACGGCACGTCATGCGCTCCTTGAGGCCCTCCTCCACGTCGTCCACGGTGCGGGTGATCTCGCAGCCCGTCGTGGTGCCCTGAATGCACTCCTTGCTGCAGTAGCCCAGGGCCGGCGCCTCCGGATCCTCGCTGCGAGGGCTCTGGTCGTCGCGCACGCAGATGAGGTCCTCGCACTCCAGCGAACCGAAGGAGATGAAGTCCTGATCCACCGCGATGTCCTTCTCCTTGACCTCCACCACCTCGCGGCCCTGCTCCTCCTGCTCCTGGGCCGTGGCCTTTCGCACCAGGTTGCACGGCTTGCCCAGCTCGGTTTTGACGTCGCAGCCTCCCAGCATCAGAGCGGCGGACAGGAAGAGCGCGGATCGCACGAACATCTTTGAGACCTCTGGGAAGGATGGAAGCAGGGCGCGTGGGGGAGGACGACGCCCGGAACCCGGGAACGGTAGCACACCACTTTCGCGCGCCAACCCCTGACCCGCGGGGCGTGAGCACAGTGGAATTGTGAAGGGATACGAGAGGAATACAGAGGAGGCAGGCGCATTCTGCTGGTTGATGGTTGGGAATACGGCCGATAGGATGGCGTGGCTGATGTCATGCTGCCTTCCGGTGGCAGTACGTTCCCTCCCCCCACGGAGCGCCCGGACTTGAACCGCCCCACGCTGCTGCTTGCGCTGAGCCTGATGTGGCCCGCGCTGGCCCCCGCCCAGAACCAGCAAGGCATGGGCCTCGATCTGACCGAGGACTCCCAGGCCAAGCCACCCGAAGAGAACCCCGCGCCGCCGCCGGACGAGGAAGCCCGTCCCGCGTCGCCGCCTGCCGCCACCCCGGCGAAGGACATCCCGATCGAAGCGCTGATGCCGCTCACGGACATCACCCAGGACGACCGGGTGAAGAGCGTTCAGCGCAAGGTCTATCTGAAGAAGGGCCGCCTGGAGATCTCACCGTTCGTGAGCATCTCCGTGAACGACCCGTTCTATTCGAAGTTCGGCGGCTCGTTGCGCGCGGCCTGGTACCTGTCGGACACGCTGGCCATCTCGGCGCGTGGCTCGCTCATCCAGGTCATCCCGTCGGATGACGTCCGCACGGCGAAGCGCACCTTCAACAGCAAGATCTACGGCTCCGTGCCGAACTGGTCCGCCATGGGCGACCTGGAGTGGGCGCCGCTCTACGGCAAGGTGTCCTTCCTGAACTCCATCCTCCACTTCGACGGCTACCTGCTGGGTGGCATGGGCGTGGTGAGGACGGAGACCTCCGCGCTGCCGGACCGCGGCCTCAACCCGGCGTTCGACCTGGGTCTGGGCATGCGCTTCGTCACCAAGGACTACCTGGCCGTCAACGTGGCCCTCATCAACACCTCCTACGTGGACCAGCCCCTGGGCAGCAGCAAGGGCGCCCTCCAGAACGTCATGACCCTCAACGCGGGCATCTCCATCTTCCTGCCCCTCAAGTCGACGGGGAGGGAGTCCGAATGAAGCCCGCCTTCCGTCTGCTCCTGACCCTGTGCGCGGGCGTGCCCACGCTCGCCGCCGCCGACCAGGCCCCCGCGCCGGCCGCCGCCGCTCCGGCCACGCCCGCTCCGGCTCCGGCGACCCCCGCGGCTCCGGCGCCGAAGACCGCGGCCAACTCCACCCCGCCCACCGGCTCGCAGGAGGAGGAGGCCGGCGACGTGTCGGAGGTGGACAAGGACGCCCTGGGGCCCCTTCGCGAGCGCATCCGGCCGGTGTCCGGCCACATGTTCCTCAAGAAGGGCCGCTTCGAGGTCAGCCCGTCCGCGTCCATCACCATCCGCGACGCGTTCTACAAGAAGTACATCTTCGGCGGCACCGTCACCTACTTCCCCATGGAGACGCTGGGCGTAGGCCTTCGCGGTGGCTACGCGCTGAACTCCGTGGCGGGCTCCGCGCAGATCTGCACCTTCACGCCGGGCGAGGACGGGGACACCCGCGGCTGCCGCGCGCCCACCAAGGGTGAGCTGGACGGGTATGCGCCCGGCCAGATGACGCTCACGGGCGGCGTGGACGTCCAGTGGGCGCCCATCTACGGCAAGCTGTCGCTGCTGGCGGAGAAGTTCGTCCACTTCGACATGTACGGCGTCGTGGGCGCGTCCGTCGTCCAGTACAAGGGGCCGGCGGAGTCGCTGACGGATGGCACGCCCGCCGCGGGCAGCAAGTCGTACCTCACGGGCGGCGGCAACGTGGGCGTCGGCCTGCGCTTCTTCTTCAACCGGTGGATGACGCTGCGCACGGAGCTGCGCGACATCATCTACGTGGAGAAGGGCCGGGATCCCACGCCCAACTACCTCCGCAACCAGATCCTGTTCGAGCTGGGCCTGTCCTTCTTCTTCCCCTCCGGTTCCTGAGACTCATGCGCACCCACCGGTTCCTCCGCCTCGCCGTCCTCGGGCTCACGCTCGCGTACACGGCCCCCACGCTGGCCCAGTCCTTCGAAGGGCTGGACCTGGCGGGCCAGTCGAAGAAGAAGAAGAAGGGGGCCTCGTCGAAGGCTTCCTCGAAGAAGAAGACCACCGTGAAGCGTGGCAAGGGCAAGACGACCGCCCCGGCCGAGGACGCGGACGAGTCCTCCTCCGACACCAGCGCGCCCGTGGGCAACCCCGCCACGCCGCCCGCCGCGGTGACGACGACGCCCGCGCCCACGGCCACTCCGGCCGCGCCCGCCGCGAAGCCCACGCCCGCCAAGCCGGCCGCGCAGGGCAGCCCCGGCCTGGGGCTGGACCTCACGGGTGACAACGACAAGCCGCCCGCGCCCACGATGTCGTTCGACGCGGTGGACGTGTCCGGCAAGACGGCGGACCGCCAGCGCCTGGACGCGGCCATCAGCCTGTTCAAGAACGACGAGTACGAGAAGGCCGCGATGGCGTCCCACGAGCTCTTGGGCGACCCCAAGCTCCAGGGCCTGCACGTCGAGGCGCGCTACGTGCTCGCCAAGTCGCTCTACCGCATGGGGCTGTACCACTCGTCGCTGGGCGAGTTCTCCAAGATCCTCGCCGCGGGCCCGTCCACGAAGTTCTTCAAGACGAGCCTGGAGTGGCTGTTCTTCATCAGCCGCAAGACGCAGAACGAGACGGTCATCCTGGATGAGATCGCCCGGTACGCGAACTACGAGTTCCCGGAGAAGTTCCGGAACGAGTTCCGCTACCTGCTGGCGCGCTACCACTTCGTGCGTGGCCGCGCGTTGGATCAGGTGGGCCAGACGGAGAACGCGGACAAGTCGTTTGAAGAAGTGAAGCGCCTGGCGCTGACCATCCCCCGCACGGACGTGTTCTACCCGCGCGCGAAGTACCTGGAGGGCCTGGCCTTCTTCCGCAACGGCACGAACCACAAGGACGCGGCGGCCAAGCGCGGCAACACGGACGTCATGGCGTCCGTGGAGGCCATGAAGGAAGTGGTGCGCCTCACCCGTCCCATGGCGGGCCGCTCCGGCGAGCAGGCGAAGCTGGACAAGTCGCTGCGCGAGCTGGCGTTCATGCAGCTGGCCCGTACGCACTACGGCATGCAGCAGAACCGCTTCTCCATCTTCTACTTGAACAAGGTGGAGCGCGGGAACACGCAGTGGCTGGAGGCGCTCTTCGAGTCCTCCTGGGCCAACTACCGCATCGGCCAGTACGAGCAGGCGCTGGGCAACCTCATCACCCTGTCGTCGCCCTTCTTCCGCGAGGAGTACTTCCCGGAGGCGCTCATCCTCAAGGCGGTCATCTATTACGAGAACTGCCGCTACCGGGAGTCCAACCTCATCCTCCAGGACTTCGAGCGCACCTACCTGCCCGTGCACGACGAGCTGGACGGGCTGGTGAAGAAGAACATGGACGCCTCCGAGTACTACACGGTGCTCGCGGACGTGCAGAAGAAGAACAAGGACGGCCTGGAGAAGAACGGCACGGACGTGCTCCTGGAGCGCATCCTGCGGCTGGCCCTCACGGATCAGGACCTGAAGAAGACCAACGACTCCATCCTGGAGCTCGAGGGTGAGATGGACCTGTTCTCCAACAAGGGCGACACGTTCAAGTACTCGGAGCTGACCAAGCAGCTGCTGGAAGAGCTCAAGGTCCAGCGCACCAGCCTCATCTCCAAGGCCGGCATCATGGCCAAGGGCAAGCTGGAGACGGAGCTGGGCGCGCTCAAGCTGCTGCTGGCCAACGGCCTGCGCATCAAGTTCGAGACGACCACCAAGGAGAAGGAGTTCCTGGAGGAGCAGCTCAAGGCGGGCGGCCGCACGGCCATCGTCAAGAAGTACAAGTACTCCGTGGCGGTGGCGGACGACCAGCTCTACTGGCCCTATGAGGGCGAGTACTGGCGTGACGAGCTGGGCACGTACCAGTACACGATGACCAAGGGCTGCATCGAGCGCGACACGGCCAACCGTCAAATCCAGTCCGCCGAGGCGATGTAGACGCCCAACGCTGAGAGTGGGATTCTTCCCGGCCGCCGGAGCGCCCCGTACGCGCGCTCCGGCGGTCTTGTCTTTTCCAACGGTCCCTCGAAGGGACGAGGGAGTGCGAAGTTGGCTCGGGAGGCGTCGCTGCGGGTGGTGTTCGGCATCGCCGTCCTGGACCTCATCGGGTTCGGCATCCTGATTCCGCAGCTGGGCGTGTACGGCGTGCGCTTTGGCGCTTCCCCCTTCGCGGTGGGGCTGCTCGTCGCGGTGTACTCGCTGATGCAGCTGGTGGCGGCGCCCATCATGGGGCGGCTGTCGGACCGGTTCGGCCGGCGGCCGGTGCTGCTCATCTCCCAGGTGGGCTCGCTGCTGGGCTACGTGCTGTTCGCCTTCGCGCACACGCTGCCCCTGTTGTTCCTGTCCCGCGTCATCGACGGGGTGTCCGGCGGCAACGTGTCCACGGCGCAGGCGGTGGTGGCGGACATCACCAAGCCCCATGAGCGCGCGCGGGGCATGGGCATCATCGGCGCGGCGTTCGGCCTGGGCTTCGTGCTGGGGCCCGCGCTGGGCGGCGTCCTGGGGGCGTGGGGCGGCAACCTGGCCATCGGGCTGTTCGCGGCCGGACTGTCCGCGCTGAACCTGCTCAACACCTGGTTCTTCCTGCCGGAGACGCGCCGGGCGGACTCGCCGTCCGCGACGACGCGCAGCATGCGGGGCGCCGCCGCCGCGTTGACGCTGCCCGTCGTGGGCCGGTGCGTGGTGCTGGTGCTGCTCTACACGGTGGCCTTCGCGCAGATGGAGGGCACCTTCTCCGTGTACCTGCTGACGCGCTTCCTGTCCTCCGGGCCGGTGCCGCTGGAGGGCGGGTGGCTGGTTCACGCGGTGCATCCGGACGCGTCCATCCTGAAGGAGGCGAGCCTGCGCTCCGGGGCGCTCTTCGCGGTGGTGGGCGTGCTGTCCGCGCTGGTGCAGGGCGGGCTGATGCGCCGGCTGGTGGCGGCCGGGCATGGCGCATCAGGCCATGGGGCGGCAGGTGCCCCGGGGG
>NZ_RAWP01000122.1:0-28167 GCF_003668935.1 Corallococcus sp. AB032C
GCCCCCGGCCGCTCCCCTGCCCTCCTGTCGTCAGCCCTGCCTACATGCCCCGTCCCAGGGGGGATGACCCGTCCAGGAACTGCTGCGCCCGGCCCTCTTGTGGCATATACCCACACCATGCCTTCCGCCCTCACCGCCTCCCAGATCCGCGAGGCGTTCCTCCAGTTCTTCGAGGAGCGCGCCCACCGCCGTGTGGCCTCCTCCTCGCTGGTGCCCGTTGGCGACCAGACCCTGCTGTTCACCAACGCCGGCATGGTCCAGTTCAAGGACGTCTTCACCGGCCGTGAGCAGCGCGACTACCGCCGCGCCACCTCGTCCCAGAAGTGCGTGCGCGCTGGCGGCAAGCACAACGACCTCGACAACGTGGGCTACACCGCGCGCCACCACACGTTCTTCGAGATGCTCGGCAACTTCTCCTTCGGCGACTACTTCAAGGCCGACGCCATCTCGTTCGCCTGGGAGTTCGTGACGAAGCGGCTCGGCCTGTCCATCGAGCGGCTCGCCGTCACCGTGTTCAACGGCGAGAACAACATCCCCTGGGATGAAGAGGCCTTCGACCTGTGGGCCAAGGAAGGCGTGTCTCGCGACCGCATCCTGAAGCTCGGCTACAAGGACAACTTCTGGGCCATGGGCGACACCGGCCCGTGCGGTCCCTGCTCTGAAATCCACTACCACCAGGGCGACGACATCCCCTGTGTGGAAGAGGCCGCGGGCAGGAAGTGCCAGGGCGTCGCGTGTGATTGCGACCGGTGGCTCGAAATCTGGAACCTCGTGTTCATGCAGTTCGAACGCAAGGAGAAGGACGCGCCCCTCATCCCGCTCCCCAAGCCGTCCATCGACACCGGCGCCGGCCTGGAGCGCATCGCGTCCGTCGTCCAGGGCAAGCGCTCCAACTACGACACCGACCTCTTCCAGGGCATCCTCGCCACCGTCAGCGAGCTGTGCGGCAAGCCCTACACCCAGGAGACCGGCGCCTCGCAGCGCGTGGTCGCCGACCACGCCCGCGCCACCGCGTTCCTCGTGGCCGACGGCGTCCAGCCCTCCAACGTGGCGCGCGGCTACGTCCTGCGCCGCATCATGCGCCGGGCCATCCGCCACGGTGACACGCAGCTGGGCATCAAGGAGCCCTTCTTCTTCAAGGTCGTGGACCGCGTCATCGAGCTCATGGGCGACGCGTTCCCCGAGCTGCGCGACGGCCGCACCTTCATCCTCGAGGTCGCCAAGCACGAGGAAGAGGGCTTCCGCCGCACGCTCGACCGTGGCCTCAAGCTGATGGACGAGGAGCTGTCCAAGCTCCAGGGTTCCGGCGGCAAGATGCTCGCTGGCGACGTCGTCTTCCTGCTGCACGGCACCTACGGCTTCCCCTGGGACCTCACGCAGATCATCGCGCGCGAGCGCGGCTACGACGTGGACCTGGAGGGCTTCAACAAGATCAAGGAGAAGGAAGCCGACGAGCAGGACGACTTCGTCAAGACCAAGAAGGGCACCACGGAGGTCTTCCAGACCGTCCTCGCGCGCACCGCCCCCACCCAGTTCCTGGGCTACGACGGCGAGGGCCACGAGGGCGAAGGCAGCGTCATCGCCCTGGTGCAGGACGGCGTGGAGGTGCCCCAGGTCTCCGCGGGCGCCACGGTGGACGTCGTGCTGGACCGCACGCCCTTCTACGGCGAGTCCGGCGGCCAGCAAGGCGACACGGGCCGCATCGTCGCGCACGGTGGCAAGACCGTGGTGCAGGTGAAGGACGCGCAGCGCCCGGTGCAGGGCCTCATCGTCCACAGCGTGGAGGTGAAGGAAGGCACGCTGAAGGCCGGCGACATGGTGCAGACGTCCGTGGACGTGGAGCGCCGCAAAGCCATCCGCGCGAACCACTCCGCCACGCACCTGCTGCACAAGGCGCTCAAGCGCGTGCTCGGCGAGCACGTGAAGCAGGCGGGCTCCGTCGTCGCGCCGGACTTCCTGCGCTTCGACTTCTCGCACTTCTCCCCCGCCACCCAGGAACAGTTGGAGCAGGTGGAGGACCTGGTCAACACCTGGGTGCGCGACAACGCGGACGCGCAGACGCGCGTCATGAACCTGGACGACGCGAAGAAGTCCGGCGCCGTGGCCATGTTCGGTGAGAAGTACGGCGAGACGGTGCGCGTCGTCACCGTGCACCCGGAGTCCACGGAGCTCTGCGGCGGCACGCACGTGAAGCGCAGCGGCGACATCGGCCTGTTCAAGATTACCAGCGAGAGCGGCGTCGCTTCCGGCGTGCGGCGCATCGTGGCCGTGACGGGCGTGGGCGCGCTCCAGTTCGTGCGCGAGCAGGAGCACGAGCTCAAGAAGGTCGCGGCGCTCTTGCGCACGAACCCCAAGGAGGTCGCCACCCGCGTGGAGGCCACCCAGAAGCGCGTGAAGGAGCTGGAGCGCAAGGTGGAGGA
This sequence comes from Corallococcus sp. AB032C, assembly GCF_003668935.1. Classification (NCBI taxonomy): domain Bacteria; kingdom Pseudomonadati; phylum Myxococcota; class Myxococcia; order Myxococcales; family Myxococcaceae; genus Corallococcus; species Corallococcus sp. AB032C. Next base: position 2,421 of record NZ_RAWP01000122.1, read on the forward strand.
GGTCTCGGTGAAGGCCCAGTCGGCCTCGCAGAAGGACCTCCTGGACCAGGCGCGCGAGGTCAACGGCATGAAGGTGCTGGCCACGCGCGTGGACCCCGCGGACGACAAGGTGTTCCGCGGCATGGCGGATCAGCTGCGCGACCGCATCGGGTCGGGCATCATCGCCATTGGCGGTGAGAAGGACGGCCGCGCCGTCATCCTGGTGGCGGCCACGAAGGACCTCGTCGCCAAGGGCATCAGCGCGGGCAACCTGGTGCGCGAGATGGCCAAGGAAGTGGGCGGCAAGGGCGGCGGCAAGCCGGACATGGCGCAGGCCGGTGGCCCGGACGCGGACAAGCTGCCCGTGGCGCTCGAGAAGCTCTTCGAGCTGGTGAAGGGCGCGAGCCCGGCGTGAGTCCTCGCGCTTCATCCCGCATCCTGGCGTGCCTGACGGCGGCCCTCCTGTTGGGGGGCTGCACGAAGGAAGCCTCCACGTCCGAAGAGGGACAGGAAGCCGACGCACGCACGCTCCAGAAGCTGCGCGCGGAGGCGGACCGGGTGAAGCAGGGCGGCGCCGTGGCCGCGCGTCCACAGCCTGCCCAGCGCGAGCCGGAGGAGTCGAAGCTGGCGGGCCTGGCCGCGGGCATGGGCGACAGCGGGCCGCGCAAGCTGCGGCTGCCCGAGCGCAACGACACCGTGCACGTGGACACGGTGGCGATGAAGGTGACGGGGCTGGAGGCGTCGCACTCGGTGAAGGGCTCCGGCAAGGCGGGGCTGAGCCTCACGACGGAGGACCTGTTCCTTCGCGTGGAGCTCATCACCCAGAACGTGGGTGGGATGCCCGCGCCGCTGACGCTGGAGGGCGTGAAGCTCACGGACGCGAAGGGGCAGACGTATCCGCTGGCGCGTGACGCGCAGGCGGTGTCCGGCACGAAGCCCCTGCCCTCCACGTGGGCGCCCGCGCAGCGCACGGAAGTGGCGCTGCTGTTCGAGGTGCCGCCGGACGCCGTGCAAGACGATGGGCTGGCGCTCGTGGTGCGGGGCTCCGGCGGGGACGTGCGGATCCCCTTGCGATGACCGGGCCGGCCCCCAAGCTCCTCCCGCTGCGCATCCGACTCCCGTACACGGGGGAGGAGGAGTTCATCGAGCGGTATGGCTCGAACGTGGGGCGCGGTGGAGTGTTCGTGGCCACGCGAGCACTCAAGCCGGAAGGCACGGGGCTGGCGTTCGAGTTCGTCCTCGCGGATGGCACGCGGCTGTTGCGCGGTGAAGGCGTGGTGTTGAAGGCGCAGCCGGACGCGGGCAGTGCGCGGACCGGGATGACGGTGCGCTTCACCAAGCTGGACGCGGCGAGCAAGGCGCTCATCGATCGCATCGTCGCGCGGCGGAGCGGGATGGAGGTGGCGCCGCCGGGGCTGGTGCGACGGACTCCAGCCGTGAATCCGGCACGGCCTGCGTCAGGCATTGAAGCGCCGGCACCGGTAGAGCCTCCGGCGAAGGTGGTCCTCGAGAAACCGGGGACACGCGCCGCGCCGCCGAAGGCGTCCATGACGTTGCCGGCCGTGAAGCTGCCCGTCGCGGAGCCGCCGCCGGACCTGGCTGAACCGGATGACCCGGTGTCGCTGTTTCCGGAGCACGCGGTCGACGAAGAAGAGGAACTGGCGCCCCTTCCGTCGGTGGACTTCCTGCGGAAGCCACGGAGGCGTCCGGCCGGACTGGATCCACAACGGGCGACCCAGGAGATGTTCACGGTCCAGCCGACGACTCCTGCGTCCAGAGGAGTCCAGGCAGCGGACGCATCGACTACTCCAGAGGCCGATGGCAGTCGCGTGGAAGCGCAGCCCGCGGCGGCTGATGGGGACGCCTCCGTTCCGGATGCACGCGAGGACGAAGCGCTTCCACCGGCAACAGAGGCATCTGGCGCGCCTGACGCTGGCGAAGCATCCGCGCACCACTTCACTCCCGCGTCAGTGGACGCGTTTGATCCGAACGCCGTGCTCGGAGCCGCGCATGCTCCCGAGCATTCCGGGTGGAGCCCCGAGTACGCGACGGAGGAGACTGGAGACACGGCTTCCGAGTTCGCGGACACGCCAGGCGCAGCGGAACCGGCGCACGTGGAAGCGGCAGCCGTGTCCGTTGAGACGCAGGCGGACTCCGGCTCGTCGTTCGACTTCGACGTCGACCTCAGCATGGAGTCCGATGAGTCCCCCGCTCCGGCGGAGCCCGGTCCCCAGTTCGCACCGGACTCCCCTGCGACGGAAGACGCCGAGGACGCGACGCTCCCTCCGGGAGAAAGTTCCTGGGCTCCCTCAGAAGCCCCCGACGCCGTCAGCGCCCAGGAGCCGCTCCATTCAGAGGCGAGCAGTGAATGGAGGGATCCGGACTCCGACACCGAGGGCGCCTCTTTCGCGGCAACGGTGCCTTCGGAAGAAGACGATGCTCGGACGGTGTCGGCCTCCGATGCCGAGGGGGGCGATACCGAAGCAGCGCTTCCGCCGGCGGAGCACTTGCCGGCCGCCCCGGACTTCGACGCCGCCGAGGGCTCGACAGCGGAGACCGCTCCGGCAGTCACGGACTCCGACGTCGTAGAAGACCTTCCCCAGGCGACGTCGCAGCCCGTGGAGTTCCATTCGGAGGATGCTCCGAAGGAAACGCCCCCTCCTCCAGAGCCGTTCACGACGCCGAGCCAACGGGAGGCCGAGCGCCTTCGCGCATGGGGTATCGATCCGGACTCCCTTCCGCGCGCGCTCAGCACAGACTCGGAGGACGTGGATCCATTCAGCGCGGCGCTTGAACAAGCTGTCGGAGCCACGGACACCGACGAGCCCGAGCGCGACACGCAAGCCGTCACGACTTCAACGGCCGCTCCTACCGCGAGTTCGGCCCCTGTGCCCGAGCCCGTCTCCGCGCCTCCGATGGACGAGGAGGACGCATCGACAGTCGTCGTGGTCGAGCTGCCGACCGAGGATGCCTGGACGGCGCTCGTCGGATCCTCTGCATCCGAAGACACGACCCCGGCAGTGGCCGCGCCCGCGGTGGATGCTTCGCCCGAACTCGAATCGGCGTCGGTCCAAGCGCCAGAGCACGATGAGGCACTCGCTTCTGTGCTGGCTGCGGGGTCCCACGAAGAGACGCGGTCCGCATCCCCGGTAGCACCGCCCCCCGAAGAGACTCCGCCACCGACGGTGTCCACCCCGGCGGCCCTGGACGCCTCGAATGCGCTCGCGTCCGACACGAAGCTGCCCGTCGAGGAATCGGCGCCCCTCCAGGTTTCCACCAGCGCCTCCGCGTCACCGGTCGCATCGGGCGAAGCCACACAGCACACCGCGGCGAATGCCCCCAGCGGCACCGAAGCCGCCGCTCTGGGCAGCACTGCCGAGGAACCATCGCCGCGCGAATCCGCCGTGGAGCACGAAGATTCCGGTGCGGACAGCTCGACCTCGGAGCAACAGCCCGCCGCCAGCGAAACCACCGCCCAGGTCAGTACGCCTTCGCAGCAGGCATCCGCCACGGAGCAGCCGCCTCGTTCCAGCGAAGCCACCTCGCCCATCAGCGCGACGTCGGAACAACCGTCCCCCCAAGCACCGGCCGCGACAGAGCCCCCGCGCGCCAGCGAAGCCGCCACGCGCATCAGCACGGGTTCGGAACCCCAGCCCCCTCAAGCATCAGCTGCGACAGAATCCCCGCGCGCCAGTGAAGCCGCCGCGACCCTCAGCGCAGCGTCGGAACAACCGAATCCTCAAGCATCGGCTGCGCCAGAGTCCTCCCGCTCCAATGAAGCCGCTGCACTCATCAGCGCAGCGTTGGGACAAGCATCGGCCGAGACAGAATCTCCGCGCTCCAGCGAAGCCACCGCGCCCAGTACCGCGGCGTCGGAACAACCGAATCCCCAAGCATCGGCTGCGCCAGAATCTCCGCGCACCAGTGAAGCCGCCGCGACCATCAGCACGGCGGCGGAACAACCGAATCCCCAAGCATCGGTCGCGACAGAGTCCTCGCGCTCCATCGAAGCCACCGCTCCCGTCAGCGCGGCGTTGGGACAAGCATCCGCCGCGACAGAATCTCCGCGCTCCAGCGAAGCCAACGCGCCCACCCGCGCGACGTCGGAACAACCGAATCCCCAAGCATCGGTCGCGACAGAAACCCTACGGTCCACCGAAGCCACGGCATCTGTCCTCACGGCCTCATCACCACCGCCGTCCCAGACCTCCACCGCGCCCCAGTCCCCGCGCACCGACGAAGCCGCACCACCGCCTTCCGCTGACGCACAGAGCAGCACCGCCACCGCGCGCAGCCGCCGCCGCACGCTCTTCGACCTGGCTCCCGCCGTGCCCGTCACCACGCCCGCGGCGGCGGAGGTCGTGCTCGGCATCGACGTGGGCACTTCACACGCGCGCGTCGCCGCGTTCATCGACGGCGTCGCCACGCCCATCCCCATCCCCGGCAACGACGGCTCGGGCCTTCCCTCCGTCATCGCGGTGAACAGCGCCGGAGAATTCCTGGTCGGTGCCGCCGCGCTCGTCGAAGCCTCCCGCGCACCCCGCCGCGCCGCGACCGGCCTCAAGCGCCTGCTCGGCGTGCGCGCCCGCTCCCCGAACCTGCGCTGGCTCTCCCCGCAGCTCCCCTTCCCCGTCGCCACCGACCGCCATGGGGACGCGGGCGTGGAGCTCGATGGCCGCCACGTGGCGCCCACCCTCCTCACCGCGATGCTGCTGCGCGAGCTGCATCAGGCGGCCACCACGCACCTGGGCCGCAAGGTGACGCGCGCCGTGCTCTGCGCGCCTTCGCACTTCACCGAACGCCAGCGCGCCGCCCTTCGCGAGGCCGCCACCATGGCCGGCCTGGACGTGCCCCGCGTGCTCACCAACAGCGCCGCCGCGGCGCTCGCGTACGCGTACGGCCGGGGCCTCGCTCGCAAACGCGTCCTCGTCGTGGACCTGGGCGGCGGCGGCCTGGAGGTCTGCGTGGTGCAGGTCACCGGCGATGACCTGGAGGTCGTCACCACCGGCGGCGACCCCACCCTCGGCGGCATGGACTTCGACGCCCGCATCGCCGAGGCACTCGCCAGCGACCTCGCCGGACAGGGCCACCCCCGCCCCGAACACCTGCTCGACTGGGGCCCCCTGCGCACCCTCGCTGAGTCCACCAAGGAGACCCTCTCCACCCAGGACAGCGTGGACGTCACCCTGCCCACCGGCCCCGGCCCCAAGCTCGACCGCGAGCGCATGGAGGCCCTCACCGCCGACCTCGCCCAGCGCGTCGTCTCCGTCACCCGCGAGGTGCTGGAGTCCAACGCCCTGTCCCCTCAAGGCCTGGACGCAGTGCTCCTCGTGGGCGGCCAGTCCCGTTCACCGCTCGTGCGCCGCCGCCTGGAGGAGAGCCTGGGCGTGCCCGTGCGCGACGACGGCGTGGACGCCCGCACCGCCGTGGTGCGCGGCGCCGCGCTGCTCGGTCACGCGCTCTTGCTGTCGGAGACCGGCAAGCCCGCCGCCAGCGTCTCGGAGGTCCTCACCGCCCCCATCGGCGTCGCCGAGGACGCCGGCACCTTCCGCCGCGTGCTGGAGCGCAACACCCGCCTGCCCACCGCGAAGACGCTCGTCATCCCCATCACCGTCCCCGGTCCGCTGGCGCTCGCCTTCTTCCAGGGCACCGCCGCCACCGCCGTGGAGAACGAATGGCTCGGCTGCCTCACCCTCTCCGTGGAACGCCCCGGCGAGGTGGAGGTGCACCTGGAGTTGTCCACCGACGGCACCCTCGCCTTCAGCGCCACCCTGCCCGGCGCGAAGCGGCAGCCGGTGACGCTCGCGGCGGAGGAGCTGGACGACGCCTCCCGCGATGCCCTCATCGCCCGCTCGCCCTTCCACACCGAACCGGAAGCCCGGCCGAGCGGCCTGCTTTCCGGCTTGAAGAAGCTCTTCGGCCGGCGCTGAGGCCCTCGGCCCCCTGGCTCCGTCCACTGGACGGGTGCGCTGTCCCGCCCCGTCGTCCCAGCTTCCATTCCAGGTCCCACACTTCAAGGGGGAGGAACCTGGTCATGAGACGGACTTCGATGGTGGCAGGACTGGTGGTGGCCGGCACGTGCGTGGCGGGGCCGGCCCTCGCGATGGATGCGAGCGAGGTGTCGCGAAAGCTCAGCTTCAGCGAAGAGGACTCCACGGCCGGTCTGGACGTGGGCGTGGGCCTGGGCGGCTACACCGGCAAGCTGGGCAATGAGACGGGTGTGGGCGGGCTGTTCAACATCACCGCCAACGCCCAGCCCTGGAAGTACATCGGCGTGGAGGCCGGCTACGAAGGCCAGAACATCCCCATCGATGACGCCCGCGTCCTCGGCGGCAACCACATCTGGCGCAACAACGGCTCGTTCATGGGCAAGCTGGGCCCCGTCGTCGACCACAAGTGGCACCCCTTCGTGGGCGCGGGCTTCGGCCTGAGCTACCTGCACGCGTCCTCGGGCTCCCAGCCCATCTACGGCAATGACTGGCAGACGGAGTTTCCGCTGGCCGCGGGCATCGAATACCGCCTGGGCCACCTGTCCGCCGGCGTGCGGGCCACCTACCGCCTCGTCGGTGGCGAGGACCTGACCACCGTCCCCGGCACCACCGACGAGGCCAAGGGCAGCCTCTTCAACGGCAACCTCACCGTGGGCGGCCGCTTCTAGCCCGCCGCCCCGGCGCCGCGTCCGCGGGACTCACGCCCCCGCGGACGCATCACGTCCTCACAGCTCGAAGCGCGTCATCAGCACTTCCGGACGCGGATCTTCCTTCCACGCGTCCAGCACCGCCTGCGCCGGCGACCGGCCCGAAGCCGCCACCGCCTCCAACGGCGCGAGCAGCGGCGCGTCCTCGGGGTCCAACCGCTGCAGCCCACGCTTCGCGATGGCCACCATCTCCCCGGCCAGCCGGTGCAGCTCGCGCGGCCCCAGCTTCCCGGCCAGGCCCTCGCGGCGCGCGGTGTCGTGGAAGGCCAGGTGCTCGGTGAAGTTCAGCCGGGGCAGGAGCAGCTCCGCCTCCTCCAGCGCCTGCGCGTCGTAGAGGATGCCGCGCCAGAGTGCCCCCAGCGCCCCCGTCATGGCCGCGCTGGCACAGTCCGCGCCGCGCACCTCCAGCACCTTCTTCAGCCGCACCTCCGGGAAGAGCGTGGACAGGTGGTCCGTCCAGTCCCCCATGTCCGGCGGCTTACCCTCGTAGCCCTCCTTCATCAGCTGACGGAAGGTGAGCTTCGGGTGGCGGTACTCGCCCTCGCGGCGCAGGAACAGGAGCGGCGCGTCCAGCGCCCAGTCCACATAGGCCTGATAGGAGAACGAGCCGTCGAACCAGGACGGCAGGTAGCCGCAGCGCGTGGGGTCCACCTCTTCCCAGACGCGACTGCGGAAGGACATGTAGCCGGAGGGCTTGCCCTCCAGGAGCGGGCTGTTGGCGTACAGCGCCACCAGGAGCGGCGACAGGCGCGCCACCGCCACCGTCTTGCGCACGCAGTCCGCCTCGTCCGCCCAGTCCAGCGACACCTGCCCGGTGGACGTCATCAGCATCATGTTCAGCGCCAGCCGGCCGCGCTCCGGCAGCGTGCGGCGCATCACCTGGTAGCGCGTCTTGGGCATCCAGGGCATCTCCCCCGTGGTGCCCACCGGCCGGTAGCCCAGCGCCACCAGGCGCAAGCCCAGCGCGGACGCCGCCGCCTTCGTCTCCTTCAGGTGCTGGAGGTTCTCATGGTGCGCCTCCCGCGCCGTGTGGAAGGGGCTGCCGGACAATTCGAACTGCCCGCCCGGCTCCAGGGAGATGGCCGCCATCCCGCGCTGCAGCGCGATGACCGGCGACCGGGGCGTCTCCCGGAAGGGCTCGTAGCCGCCCGGGGCGATGCGCTCCAGGAGGGCACCAATCCCGTTCGGTCCCTCGTAGGGCGGGGGTTGGGCGGACCCCACGGGATAGATGAACTTCTCGTGCTCCAGCCCCAGCCGGTGCTGGGTCCGGGGCTTCTCCCCTTTGCGAAGCTCCTCCACCAGGGGGGCGGCGGAAGTGAGGGGCTCGGAGGCCACGCGCTTGAGGTCGAGGGACATGAGGGCGCCCTATATAACGGGGGCCGTTGGCCTTGCCCTCATTTGAGCACCCCGACCCCATGCGTCCTGCGTCCCCCGTCCCCACCCTGGCCCCCCGGCCCCGTCTGTCGGATTTCCTCCAGGGCGTGGGGGTGCTCGGCCGCGCCTTCGGGCTCATCTTCCGCTCGCGCCGCCTCTTCCTCCTCTCCAGCCTGTGCGCCGTCCTCACCGCCATCACCCTGCTGGGCCTGGCCGTCCTGCTCTACCGGTACGCCCCCGGACTCCTGGAGTCCGTGTGGGCCCGGCCCGAGTCCTGGTACGGACAGGCCGGCTGGTACACCGCGCTCGTGCTGGGCTCCCTGGTCGCCTGGGTGGTGGGCGCCAACGTGGCGCCTCCGCTGCTCCTCACGCCGCTGCAGGACCCGGTGTCGGAGGCCACGGAAGCCGAGTGTGCGGGAGCGGACGCGGTGCTCTCACCCGCCTCCTTCCTGCGGAGCATGACGACAGGGCTGTTGCACACGCTCGCCCGCCTGGCGCTGCTCTTCCTGGGGCTGGCGATGCTCCTGCCGCTGAACCTCCTGCCGGGCCTGGGCAGCGTGGCGTTCACCGTGCTGGCCAGCCTGTGGACCATGCTCTGGATGGCGGCGGAGCACCTGGCCGCGCCCATGACGCGCCACCTGTACCCCTTCGCCCAGGTGCGCCGCATGCTGCGCGAGCGCCGGGCCCTCTGCCTGGGCTTCGGCGCGGGCGTCTACCTGCTCCTGTGGGTGCCCATCCTCAACACCTTCTTCCTCCCGGTGGCCATCGTCGGGGGCACCCTGCTCTACCGGGCCCTGAGGGAGGCCGGGGACCTGCCCCCTCCACCGGATGCTGGGGCCTGACGCGAAATAAAGGGGGAGGCCGGGTGTCCGTACGTCCAGGCTCCCCCGGGAACGCATTGCCTGCGGCAGACGTTCTCGGTCGCTAGTGACAACGCCACGCCTTGAAGCACCTGGAAGCCGTGATTAGGCTTGCCCGGCCGCTGCCTGGTTCCTTGGCTTACGTCGAACCGTTCGGATTCACAGGGCTTTTCACGCATCACCCGGGGCGCCTCTCGCGCCCCAGCTGGGATGAACCGCATGCCGCGTATCTTCCGCCGCATCACCGCCGTCGCCGTTCTGTTGGGGGCCTGGGCATTCGCAGGCAGTGACCGTGCGCCCCTCCCGCTCACCGTGGGAGCGGCGGAGGCGGGGCAGGACTCCTGGGACGGCGCGCTGCCTTCCGCCAGCAAGAGCGAGAAGGCCCCTCACGACCTCAACAGCCTCCGCGTCCTCACGAAGGTCATCCTCTACGTGAAGGAGAACTACGTCGACCCCAAGCGGGTGAAGCCCAAGGAGATGATGATCGCCTCCCTGGAGTACGTGGAGAAGAGCGTCCCGGACGTGCTCGTGGACGGCAACCCGGAGACGGGCAAGCTCAACGTCAACGTCAACGGCAAGCAGAAGGAGTTCGACATCTCCCACGTCGACTCCCTGTGGAAGATGTCCTTCGCGCTGAAGGACGTGTTCGACTTCCTGTCGAAGAACATGCGTCCCATCGAGGAGACGCGCGACATCGAGTACGCGGCCGTCAACGGCATGCTCTCCACGTTGGATCCGCACTCGGTGCTGCTGCGCCCGGAGCTGTACCGGGAGATGAAGCTGTCCACCAAGGGTGAGTTCGGCGGCCTGGGCTTCGTCATCCAGATGAAGGAGGGCAACCTCACCGTGGTGAAGGTGCTGCCCAAGACGCCCGCGTCGCGCGCCGGCATCCAGAAGGACGACCGCATCAAGAAGATTGGTGAGGAGTCCACCGTCAACATGGACCTCAACGAGGCCGTGTCCAAGCTGCGCGGTCCGGTGGACAGCCGCATCACCATCACCGTGGAGCGCGACGGCTGGGACAAGGCGCGCAACATGACGGTGGCGCGCGCCATGATTTCGATTGAGTCCGTGCAGCACAAGCTGCTCGCGGGCGGCGTGGGCTACGTGCGCCTGAAGAACTTCCAGGGCAACACCACGCGCGACCTGGAGGCCGCGCTGACGGACATCCGCAAGCAGGCGGACGCCAAGGGCGGCTTCAAGGGCCTCGTGCTCGACCTGCGCGGCAACCCGGGCGGCCTGCTGGAGCAGGCCATCCAGGTGTCGGACACGTTCCTGTCCAAGGGCACCATCGTCGCGACGGTGGGCTTCAGCGACAAGCTGCGCGAGGAGAAGCGCGCGCGCCCCACGGAGGGCGAGGAGAACTACCCCATCGCGGTGCTGGTGAACGCGGGCAGCGCCTCCGCGTCTGAAATCGTGGCGGGCGCGCTCAAGAACCTGGACCGCGCGGTCATCATCGGGCGCCAGACGTTCGGCAAGGGCAGCGTGCAGGTGCTCTACGACTTCCCGGACGACAGCGCGCTCAAGCTGACCATCGCCAAGTACCTCACCCCGGGTGACGTCTCCATCCAGGAAGTGGGCATCGTGCCGGACATCCAGCTGGTGCCCACGCGCGTCACCGCGGACCGGGTGGACGTGTTCGCGCCCCGCAAGTCCATGGGCGAGGCGGACCTGGATCAGCACTTCGGCAACCCGGAGTCCTCCACCGTCGCCAAGAAGCGCGAAGAGGTGCTGGACCGCGAGAAGCCGGGCACCAGCCTCAAGTACCTGAAGGTGGACGAGAAGGCCGTCCAGGCCGCCGCCAAGAAGGAAGAGCCGAAGGAGAAGGTCGCCGCCAAGCCGGCCCCCGGCGCCAAGGACACCAAGAAGGAGCACGGCCAGAATGATCCGCTCCTGGACGTGGACGTGGCCGGTCAGGGCGAGGACCTGGACGACCAGCTGGACGCGGAGTCCCAGGAGGAGATCAAGGAGGACTTCGAGGTCCAGTTCGCCCGCGACTTCGTCCTGAAGGTCCCGGCGGTGAAGCGCGCCGAGCAGATCGCCAAGGGCAAGACGTTCGTGGAGCAGAAGCGCAACGAGGAGGAGCAGCGCATCAACAACGCCATCGCCGCGCTCGGCCTGGACTGGAGCCCCGGTCCCACGCCCAAGAACGTGCAGCTGGACGCCAGCTTCTCCCCGGGCTCCGACGCGAAGATTCTGGCCGGCGAGCAGCTGGACATGGTCATCAACGTGGAGAACAAGGGCACGGAGCCGCTCAAGCGCGTGCGGGGCTGGACGGAGAGCGACAACGCGTTCCTCGACCGCCGCGAGTTCCTCTTCGGCGCCATCGCCCCGGGTGAGAAGAAGTCCTGGAAGGTGCAGGTGCGCCTGCCCAAGGACCTCACCAGCCGCCGCGACGACGTGAAGGTGAAGCTGTTCGACGACAACGGCGCGCTGCGCGACACCCTGGTGTCGGAGCTGTCCTTCGTGGAGCTGCCCCGCCCCGCGTTCGCCTTCAACTGGCAGGTGGTGGATGACTGCGCCGAGTGCAACGGCGACGGCGTCGTGCAGCGCGGCGAGGACGTCACGGTGGTGATGGACGTCACCAACACGGGCGTGGGCCCGGCGCTGGACTCGTTCGCGCAGATCAAGAACGGCGGCGACGCGAACATCTTCATCGAGAAGGGCCGCTTCAAGCTGGGGGAGATCAAGCCCGGTGAGACGAAGACGGCGCGCTTCCAGGTGTCCCTGAAGAAGGGCTTCAAGGGCGACACCTTCCCGCTGAAGCTGGCCATCCTCGACGAGCCCCTGGAGGAGTTCGTCCTGGAGAAGCTCCAGCTGCCCGTGAAGGACGGCCCCGTGGCCCCGCTGGAGGTGAAGAAGGGCCTGGTGAAGCTCAACGACAAGGCGGAGCTGTTCGCCTCGCCCACCGCGGACGCGCGTCCGGTGGCGAAGCTGCCGCAGGGCGCCACGCTGGCCCTGGAGGCCACCACCAAGGGCTACTACAAGGTCGCGCTGGAGAAGGACCGCTTCGCCTTCGTGCGCACGCAGGACGCGAAGGAAGTGAAGACCGGCAAGGCGGCGGCGCCCAAGACGGTGGCGTTCACCACGACGCACCAGCCGCCGGACATCAAGCTGGACGTGGATCCGTCGCACGGCGGCGTGGTGGTGAACGGCGACAAGTTCACCCTCTCCGGCGCGGTGAAGGACCCCAACGGCCTGCTGGACGTCTACGTGCTGGTCAACGACCAGAAGGTCTACTTCAAGGCCGTGGACCCCAAGGGCGGCGAGCCCAACACGCTGAAGTTCACCGCTGACTTCGCGCTCAAGGAGGGCAACAACAACGTGCTGGTGGTGGCCCGCGAGAGCACCGAGTTCGCCAGCCGCCGCACGCTGGTCATCCGCCGCCGTCCGGCGGAGGTGGCGCAGAAGGTGGCGACGCCCGCCGCCGCGGCCACCACGCCGGTGAAGCCGCGCCAGCAGTAGGCCTTTCCGGGCACGCACCCGGAAACCGCCTGACCCGGGCGGCTCGCTTCCAGCGGACGTCCCCCTTCGAACGGGGGCGTTTCCCTGGAGGAGGGCCGCCCGTTTTGTTGACGCTTCACCGAGGGCCGATTTAGGGTCCGCCGGAGGTGGGCGCCCGCTTGGCCGGCACGCGTCCCGGAGGCGTGATTCCCCCATGCGGACGTTCAGTCGGTGGCTGGTGCTCGCGACGGCGCTGTCAGGGGCCGCGGCCCATGCGGACGCCAACGACCTGGTCATTTCCCGCTACGGTGTCGAACGCCGTGGCGCTTCTTCCGTCATCACCAACACGGAGTTCGCCGAAGCCAGCGCGGACTTCCGTGCCTTCGCGCGCACGTTCGGCGCGGTGATGACGTCCGCGAACCTGATGCCCCCGCGCACCACGGGGCACTCGGGCTTCGCGTTCAACGCGGAGCTGTCCGTCGTGTCGCTCCCGTCCCCGGAGCAGGTGCAGCTGCCCACGGAAGCCGAGCAGCCGAGCTCCGTGCTGGTGCCGTCCCTGCACGTGCGCAAGGGCCTGCCCTTCTCGCTGGAGCTGGGCGGGCGCGTGGGCTGGATTGAGAAGAGCAGCATGGTGACGGCCACGGGCGAGCTGAAGTGGGCCGTCAACGAGGGCTTCACGTACCTGCCGGACGTGGGCGTGCGCCTGCACGTGACGAAGCTCTTCGGCGCGCAAGACCTGGACCTGACCACCACGGGCCTGGACATCGGCGTGGGCAAGCAGTTCCCGCTGGGCGGCATGGTGACGGTGACGCCCTACGGCGGCCTGGACCTGAACTTCGTCAGCGCCACCACGCGCACGCTGGACTTCGACCCGAGCCGCAACCCGGCGGACACGGCGGGCAACGACTCGCGCGACGCGCTGACCAACACCGCGCCGTACTCGCGGGTGAACGCGGGCGACAACCTCACCCCGCGCTTCTACGCGGGCGCGCGCTTCATTGGCGGCGTGCTGCAGCTGGGTGCGGAGATTTCGCTCACCAACCTGGGCAGCTTCGACCAGGAGGGCGCCGGCAGCCGCGACCTGCCCTCCGTCTTCGCCTTCAACACCACGTTGGGCCTGGACTTCTAGTCAGCGCAGGGCCTCGCGGACGCGGCCCGGGCGGTTGGTGATGAGGTAGGACACCCCCAGGTCCCGCAGCTCGCGGGCGCGCCGGGGGTCGTCCACCGTCCACGCCGCCACGCGCAGGCCCGCGTCGTTCCACGCCGCCACGCGCTCCGGAGTGCACGCCTCGTGGAAGGGGTGCACCGAGTGCGAGGACACCAGCGGGCTCAGCGCGTATGCCTGCAGCGCCCAGGGCTTGTCCGGGTCGATGAGGAAGCCCCGGCGCAGCGTGGGCGCCACCGCCGCCAGCCGGAAGAGGCACAGCGGGTTGAAGCTGGACACCACCACGCGGCCCGCCAGGTCGCGCTCGCGCAACAGCCGCGCCACGCCCGCCGCCAGGCCGCCGTCGTCGAAGCGGTCGCACTTCAGCTCGATGTTGAACAGGAAGTGCTCCGGCAGCGCGTCCAGCACCTCCTCCAGCAGCGGGATGCGCGCGGGGGCGAAGCCCAGGGGCGTGCCCACGTCCGCGCGGGAGAGCTTCCACCAGGGCGTGGAGCGGACCTCCCAGGGCTGCCCCGCCAGGCGGTCCAGGCGCTCGTCGTGGCACACCACCACCTCGCCGGAGCCGCATACCATGGCGTCCAGCTCCACGCCGTCAGCGCCCTGGCGCACGGCCTCCGCGAAGGCCTCCAGGGTGTTCTCGGGGGCGTCGGCGCTGGCACCACGGTGAGCGAGCAGGAGCATGGGCGCGCAGTGTGCGCTCAAACGCCGACTGTGCGCAGCGCCGACGTGGCAGGCGCATACGAGGGTGGACACGCTGGCGCGACTTGCCTCGCGGGTGGGTTTATTGCAGTGTCCGACGCATGTTGGGCACCGGAGAGTTCCTCGTCCTCGGCTTCATCCTGCTGGTGGTCTTCTCGGCCGCCCGGATGGGGCAGTTGGGCAACGCGGTGGGCAAGTTCGTCTACTCGTTCCGCAAGGCGTCGCGCGGCGATGACCTGGTGGACGTGAAGCACCTGCCCCACTCACGCCGGGGCACCACCGACGCGGACTACACCGAAGGCTCCTCCAAGGACCGCCGCTCCTAGAGCTCCTCGTCGGCTGGGAGCACCAGCGGACCGGGCGGGGTGCCGGGCGCTGGCGCGAGCAGCAGGCGCGCGGCCTGCTGCCTCAGGGCGGGCAACAGCCCCGCGTCCTCCACCATCTCGCGCAGGTCCAGGGTGGAGAGCAGGGGCACCAGCTTCGCGCCCACCTCCGGCGGCAGGTACGGGTTGAAGGCCAGCGCGCGGCGCACCTTGTGGCGCACGGACCAGCGCGGCGACTTCCAGATTTCGACGAGCGGCTCCGGACGCGCGGGCCTGCGCGCCGCGATGCGCACCACCAGGTCCTCGGTGAGGCGCGGATTGATCAGCACGTTGCGCAGCACGGCCGGGTTGCTCACGGTGGCCAGGCGCGACAGCACGTCCGGGTCGCGCGTGAGGCGGGCCTGCTGCTTCAGGTGGCCCAGCGACTGGCTGGCGGCCTGCGCGTCCGCGCGGGCGGCGGCGTCCGCGTCCAGCTCCTTGCGCGCGGGGCCTTGGGCGAAGAGGTCCGCCACCGCCTCCAGTGACTGCACGTGGGCCATGCGCCGGAGCGCCTCCACGTGGGGGATGTGCTCGGCCTCCTGGTCCAACGCGGCCAGGAAGTCCGACAGCACGCAGGTGGCGGGGGCCTGTCCGGCGCGGGACAGCGACAGCAGGTGGCCGATGAGCTCGTTCGTGTCGAAGGGCTCACGCCGGGCCAGCTCGCGCGCGGCGGCCTTGCGGCGCACGGTGGCGCCTCCGCCCAGGGCGTGCAGGTTGCGCGCGAGCACGCGGGCCTCCTCCAGCGTGGACATGACGGCTCAGCCTCCCGTGCGGTCCGCGGTGGGTTCGGAGGGGATGGGCTCCAGCGTCACCTCCAGCCGGAGGCCGGTGAGGTCCGCGGGGAACTCCTGGAACAGCACCAGGAAGGGCACCTTGCCGCCCGGCGGCACCGGGAGGGACGCCGCGTCCATGCGCTGGCGGAGTGAGGCGGCGGCCTCGCGGGTGGTGACGGCGTGGAGTTCCTCCGGAGTGGCCAGCGCGCCCGCGAGCCCCTCCGTGGAGCGCACCCGCTGGTCGCCGTCGAAGAGGGCGGCGCGCACGCGCACGGCCGCGGCGGCGCCAGTGCGGTTCTCCGCCTCTCCGCGCACGACGAAGAGCATGCGTCCGTCGCGCGTCTCGTAGAGGCCGTTGGACACGTCGCTCGCGATGAACGGACGGGACGCGGGCAGCACCAGCGTGCGCAGGCGGTCCGGGGACAGCGTGGAGGGGTCCACCTTGCCATCGCGCAGGTACATGGTGCCCAGCGCGCCCAGGGCCACCACCAACACGGTGGCGATGGTGAGGTTGAGGACCAGCCCCGTCAGCTTCCGCGCGCGGCCGGGCATCCGGCGCTGGGGCATGCCCACGTCCTCGATGCGGGCGGAGGGCTTGGCCACGGTGACGGCCGGACCCCCGCGCATGCTGGCCAGGTCCACCACCTCGCGGCGGGGCGTGGTGATCTTGAACGGGTCGCCGTCGTCGTACGCCGGCACGTCGCTCAGCAGCGAGATGCCGCCGGGCTCCTCCGCGCCCGCTTCCGCGGGCACATCCCCGAGCAGCGCGGCGCGGCCGGTGTCGGAGGCGGCCACCCCCTCCTCGCCGGAGGCCCCCGCGCCGGAGAAGTCGAACAGGTCGCCCATCGGCTCCGGACCGACGTGGGTGTCCTCGGGGGCGTCCTCGGGCGCGGCGGACAGGTCCGGGGACGGAGCCGCCATGTCGATGGACGAGAACGGATCCTCGCTCTCGAAGCCCGGCGAGGGCGTCACCGGCCCCACCGCCGTGGCGCCGCCTGGAGCGGGCGCCTGGGCGACGTTCGCGGCATGGCGCAGGGACGCCGCGTCCGGGACCGCTGGAACGTCGATGGGGAAGTCGAAGAGCGGATCCGGCGCGAGGTCCGTCGAACCGGCGGCGGCCAGCCCCGCGGCTGCCACGGGCGCGGCCCCGGGACGTGCCGCCCCGACAGGGACCGAGGCCAGGGGCATGCGCGCGACGGGGGCTCCCGCCGAAGGCATGGGGGCACGCGGGGGAGCAGCGCCCGACGGTGCCGGTCCGCCGGCCGGGAAGGCGCCAGGCCCCGGAGGCATGGCGGCACGCGCGGGGACAGCACCCGCCGGCGCCGGTCCGCCGGCCGAGAAGGCACCAGGCCCCGGAGGCATGGCGGCACGCCCCGGAGCGGCGCCGATGACGGCCGGAGAGGCGCCGGGAGGAGGAGCCACCGCCCCAGGAGGAACCGGGCCCCTGGGCGCCGCTGGCCTCGGAGGTCCCCCCAGAGGCGCGGCCTCCGCGGCGAACGCTCCGGGTCCGCTCGGAGCCACGGCCGCCGGACGGGCCCCACCCGCGAGCGCCCCGGGAGGAGCGGCCCGGGGAGGCGCGAAGGCCCCCGGAGGCACCGGGCGGGGAGCCGCCGCCGGAGGAGCAGGAGCCACGGCCGGCCGGGGAGCGGCCACCGGAGCGCTCGGCGCCGGCGCGTCCATCATGAAGTCCGCGAACGGGTCATCCAGGTCCGGAACGACCGGATTCGGGGGCGGCGGCGGAGGGGCCGCCTGACGCCGGGACGCGACGCCCGGAACCGGCGTGGGCGGGTCGAACGGCATCATCGCCCCGGCGGCGCCCGGCGTGGCAGGGGCCTGGACGGGGGCCGCTTGCGGGGCGTCCACGTCGATGTCCACATCCACGTCACCCCAGGACTGGACCTGGGACCTCACGGCGGGGGCGCCGGGCGCGTAGTACGCGGCACCCGGGCGGGTGACCTCCCCGGTGGGCTCCGGGGCGTCTCCAAACGACTGGAACGGGTCCGCCTGCTCGGCCGGAGGGCCAGCGGGCGGGGGGGCGCTCGGGGCCGGCGCGGGCTCACGCGCGACCCGAAAGGTGTTCTGACATTTGGTGCAGCGGACCTTGACCCCTTTTTCCGTCACCTTCTCGTCGGGGATCTTGAACCGCGTCTGGCACTGTTCGCACTGGACGATCATGGGGTCGGGTCGGGGGGACTTGGAGCATAGGCCCACCCGGCAACCACCGCGAGTCGGGCCCGGGTAACTTGCTCGCTTCCAACCCCTTTGATACGAGGTTCGCCCCTTTGGAAATCAAGAAGTAAACCAGTAAATGCCAAGGCGCAGCCGGGGTCGGAGACGACAGACATGAGCGAGGCCGAGCAAGCAAACGCTCCCAGCAACACCAAGGAGCCCAAGATCATCAAGCGCTACACGAACCGGAAACTCTACGACACCGTGGAGAGCCGGTACGTCACGCTCGATGAGATCGCCGCGATGATCAAGGAGGGCACCGAAGTGCGGATTGTCGACAACCGCACGAAGGAAGACCTGACCTCCGTCACCCTCGCGCAGATCATCTTCGAAGAGGAGAAGAAGAAGAACCAGATGCCTCTGTCGGTGCTGCGGGAGATCATCCGCCACCCCGGCGAGTCCATCTCCGGGTTCATCCAGAAGGAGGTCTCGCCGCGCGTGGCCTCCATCCGCGAGGAGGCCGAGCAGCGGCTGGACAAGCTGCTGCGCCGTGAGGACGGCAGCCTGCAGGAGGCTCCCCCGGAGGCCCCCGCCGCCACGCCCGCGCCGCAGGCCGAGGGCAGCGCCGCGAGCCTCAACCCGGCGGAGCTGCTCAAGGCCAGCCAGCGCGCCTTCGAGGACTTCCAGCGCCGCATCGACGAGCGCGTGAAGCAGGTCGTGGAGAACCTCACCGGCAACCTCCCCGCCCTGGGCCGCGACATGCAGGCGCTCGCGCAGCGGCTGGAGGAGCTGGAGAAGAAGCTCGACGCCGTGGAGAAGGGCGACAAGAAGGACGTCAGCGCGTCCTGAAGCACCCGTGCCTGAACGCCGTGGCGCCCGTGAGGAAGCGGGCGCCGGCGCTTCAGGCCACCTTCGGCCGGGCCCGCTTCCGCTTCGCCGGAGGGGCCCCGCCGTCAATCTCCGCCGCGATGGCCGCGAGCATCCGCGCCCCCGGGCTCTGGGGTGCGTACTCCCAGATGGTCTTCCCGTGGCTCTGCGCCTCGTCCACCTTGACGCTGTAGCCCAGCGGCGTGGCGGCGAGCGCTTCGGGGAAGTACGTCCGCAGGCGCTCCAGGATTGCCGTGGCCAGCGCCGTCTTGCGGTACAGCGTGGGCACCACCCGGGTGACGCGCAAATCCGCGCGCCCTTCCGCCTCGCCCACCTGGCGCACCGTCTCCGCCAGCTCCGCGCACCCGTCCAGCGCCAGGTACGTCAGCGCCACCGGCACCACCACCTCCGTGGCCGCCACCAGGATGTTGCGCGTGGTGAGCCCCATGGACGGAGGCGCGTCGAACAGCACCATGTCGTAGCCCGCGGCTTCCGCTTCGCGCATGCGGTCCGCCAGCCGGTGCGCGCGGCGCGGGTCCTGCGCCACGACCACCGGGAACTCCGCCATCTCCTTGTACGCCGGCACCACGTCCAGCCCGCTCACGCCCGTGGGGCGCACCACGGAGGCCAGGGACACCTCCGCGTCGGTGAGCAGGTGGAAGACGTTGCGCGGCAGCGTGCGCACGTCCAGCCCCAGTGACTTGCCCGCGTGGCCCTGCGTGTCCAGGTCCACCAGCAGCACGCGGCGGCGCTGCTCCAGCGCGAGCCACGCGGCGGTGTTCACCGCGAGCGTCGTCTTGCAGGTGCCGCCCTTCTCGTTGATGAACGCGATGCGCCGCATGGCCTTTGAGGGCTTGCCGCGCCCTACCCCTTCTTCTTCGAGGACGTGTTCGACACCAGCGTGTCCAGCTTGCCTTCGACGGACGCGAGCAGCTTCTCCAGGTCGTCCACCTTCGAGCGCAGCTGCTCCAGGTCCGCCGTGGACGGCAGGTTCATGGCGGACAGCGCCGTGCGCAGCGCCGCGTCCAGCGTCCCCTTCGCCGCGAGCGAGCGGGACACCAGCGTCTGCACCGCCCCCACGAACTTCTCGTTGGAGAGCAGCTGCTGCGCGAGCTTGCCCACGCGCTCCTCGCCCGTCTCCACGAGCTTCTTCATCACCGGGTTGTTCTTGAGCATGTTCTTGGAACCGTTCAGGTCCGGCCCACCACGGACACGGCATCTCGGCCGTCGGGACAGGCGGGACGTCAGGAAGAGGACGCCGCACTCTGGGAGGGGCCAACGCGACGTGTCAAGCAGGGCAACATTGGGGATTTCCGCTCGTGGACTCTCGTTGACTCTCCGGGAGCCCATCCCTACGGTTCGCGCGCCCTCTATGGCCGGACTGCTCGACAAACGCCTGTGGATCGTCTCTGGCAAGGGGGGCGTGGGGAAGACGACCATCGCCGCCGCCCTGGCCCTGGCCTCGGTGCGCGCCGGCCGGCGCACCCTGGTGTGTGAAGTGAACACCCAGGAGCGCGTCAGCCGCATCCTGGAGCTGCCCGAAGCGGGCCCGGAGGTGAAGCTGTTGGAAGAGAACCTCTGGGCGGTGGACGTGCGCCCCCAGGAGGCCATGCGCGAGTACGGCCTGATGGTCCTGCGCTTCGAGACCCTCTACAAGACGGTCTTCGAGAACCGGCTGGTGCGCTACTTCCTGCGCTTCATCCCGTCGCTCCAGGAGCTGGTGCTGCTGGGGAAGATCCTCTTCCACCTCCAGGAGAAGCTGCCGGACGGCCGCTGGAAGTACGACACGCTGGTGCTGGATGCGCCGGCCACCGGCCACGCCATCTCCTTCCTGAGCGTGCCGCAAGTACTCCTGCAGACGGTGCCGCCGGGGCCCATGACGCGCGAGGCGCTGAAGATGCGCGACCTGCTGGTGGACCCGTCCGTCACCGCGGCGGTGCTGGTGGCGCTGCCGGAGGAGATGCCGGTGAACGAGGCGTTGGAGCTGCACGGCGCGCTGCGAGACAGGGTGCACATCCGCACGCACGCGGCGGTGCTCAACCAGGCCTTCCCGCAGCGCTTCACGGAGGCGGACCTGGAGGCGCTCGCGGGCCACCCGGAGCTGATGCGCGTGGCCCAGGCGCACCATGACCGCGCGTCGCAGGCGGTGCTCGCGGGCACGAAGCTGGAGCGCAACCTCCACGCGCCGGTGTACACGGTGCCCAGGTTGTTCGTGCCGCGCTTCGGACGGGACGCGGTGGAGACGGTGATGGGGCACCTGAACGCGATGGTGACGGGAGGCACGGGAGCATGACGGCGCTGCAAACGGCGCTCGCGAACAAGCGCGTGCTCATCTGCGTGGGCTCTGGCGGCGTGGGCAAGACGACGGTGGCGGCGACGCTCGCGCTGCGCGCGGCGGCGGATGGCCGGCCCAGCATCGTGTGCACCATCGACCCGGCGAAGCGCCTGGCCAACTCCCTGGGCCTGTCCGGCCTGGGCAACACGGAGGCGGAAGTCCCCGCGTCCGTGCTGGAGCCCCTGGGCGTGAAGCCCAAGGCGGCCCTGCACGCGATGATGCTGGACATGAAGGCCACCTGGGACGACCTCATCACCCGCGTGGCCCCGCCGGAGCAGCGTGAGCGCATCTTCGCCAACCGCTTCTACCAGTCCCTCTCCACGGCCCTGGCGGGCAGCCAGGAATACATCGCCATGGAGAAGGTCTGGGACCTGCGCCGCAGCAAGGACTACGAGCTGGTGGTGCTGGACACGCCGCCCACCGCGCACGCGCTGGACTTCCTGGACGCGCCCAACCGGGTGCTGGACTTCCTGGACAACGAAGCGGCCAAGTGGCTGCTCACGCCCGCGCTGAAGGCGGGCAAGGTGGGCCTGTCCCTCTTCAACCTGGGCGGCAGCTACGTGACGCGCGCGCTGTCGCGCTTCACCGGCACGGAGATGCTCCAGGAGCTGTCCTCCTTCATGCTGACGCTCTCCTCCATGAACGAGGGCTTCCGCGAGCGCGCCCGCGGCGTGCGCGAGCTGCTGGAGGACCAGACGACGGGGTTCGTGCTGGTGACGAGCCCCAACCCGGAGCGGCTGGACGAGGCCATCCACTTCCACAAGCTGCTCAAGCAGAACCGCATGGAGATGACGGCCATCGTGGTGAACCGCGTGCACCCGCTGCCCACCCAGGCGCAGTGGGCGGACGCGGCCACGCTGACGCCCACCCGGCGCGCGAAGGTGGAGGAGACGCTGCGCGAAACCCAGGTGCTGGCGCAGCAGGACCTGGAGGGCCTGGCGCAGCTGCGCGCGGCCTGTCCGGGCACGCCCCTCATCCAGGTGCCGCGCTTCGGGCTGGACGTGCACGACCTCACCGCGCTGTGGGGCACCGGCCGCTACCTCCTGGGCGACGACGTCCTCGCCTGAGCGCCCTCCCCCACCTCGCGTGACGCGCCGGAGGCTCGGAGCCGCCGGGCATTTCCGGCGCACGGGGGCGTTCACACCGGGCGGACGGGCGACTGAGCACCGGAGGCCTTCCCGCATTAGACTGGCGGACTCTGAAGCGCACTTCCGGGAACCTGGCGGGTCTCCGGGGTGTCGATGTCCGGGGCCGCACCGGGTGACGTAGGCGTCCGGATGGGAGCGAGCTGCATGCACGGCAGGAAGCGGATGGAGTCAGCCGGAGTCGCCCGGCGGTGGCTGTGGGTGGGCGTGTTGGGCCTGGGCCTGACGCTCACGGGCTGCCGCACCACGGGCGCGGGAACGAAGCCGGACGCCACGGCGAACAAGCAGGTCGTGGAGTTCGACCCCGTCACGGTGACGGCGGACCTGGAGCTGGACAAGCTCAACGACGAGGAGCTCTTCGCGGGCGGCACCTCCGCTTTCGCCGCCAACGACTTCAAGCAGGCGGCGCGCTACTTCGGCCGGCTCGCGGACTTCCACCCCAACAGCCCGCACCGCCGGCAGGCCCTCTACAACGCGGGCCTCGCGCACCAGCGCCTCAAGGAGTGGGACGACGCCTACGGGCGCTTCGCCGAACTGGCGGAGCCGGAGAAGGGCCAGGGCGACGCGCTGGACGCGTCCTTCCGCGTGGCGGAGTCGCTCTACCACCTGGAGCGCTACGAGGAGGCGGTGAAGCTGCTGACGACGCTGGCCGCGCGCGCGGACCTGCCCGCGGGCCGCCGCATCGAGGCCCAGGTGCAGCAGGGCATCTGCCAGGTGGAGGCCGGCCGCACCGACGACGCGGAGGGGACGCTGCGCAAGGCGCTGGCCGCGTATGACGCCCTGCCGGACAAGGCGGAGGTGGAGGACTACTTCCCCGCGCAGGCGCACTTCTTCGTCGGGGAGATCTACCGGCTGCACTACGAGGCGGTGAAGCTGGAGGCCAGCCGGGGCAGCGACGGGCTGGCGCAGGACCTCAACTACAAGGCGGAGCTGCTGTTGTCCGCGCAGGGCCACTACCTGCGCGCCATCCGCGTGGGCAACGGCTACTGGGCCACCGCCGCGGGCGCGCAGATTGGCGCCCTGTACGAGAACCTCCACGAGCACATGGTGAACTCGCCCACGCCCCCGGAGCTCAACGCCGAGGAGGCGGAGGTCTACCGCCAGGAGCTGCGCAAGAAGATCCGCGTGCTGCTCACCAAGTCCATCAACATCTACGAGCGCACGCTGGAGGCCGCCGAGCGCATCGGCTCGCAGAACGCCTTCGTGGACCGCACCCGCCAGAGCCTGGAGAAGGTGAAGACGCTCCTGCTCGCGGACGCGGACGCCGACACGGAGTCGGAAGGGGTCTCCGTGCCCATGCCCGCCTCCAACGCGGGCGCGAAGCACCGCTAGCGCCCCCCTCCGGCCATGGAACCGCTCTTCACCCCGGAGCAGCTCGCCGACATCCACGCCTACCACCAGCCCTATTACATCCGGGCGGCGGTGGACCCGCTGGTGCGGCTGGCCCTGTCCGCGCTGATCCTCGCCGTGCTCGTGCGGCCCGTGTACCGGGGGGCCACGGCCGCGGCGGCGTCACTGGAGCGCAGGTTGGGCGGCACGCTGCGCAAGGCCCCGGTGAGCCGCGCCTTCTTCAGCGCCATGGACCGGCTCTGGGGCGAGCCCGGCTGGGGGGCCGCGCTCCTCTTCGCGCTCTTCATCGACCTGGCCACCCAGCTGCTCTACGCCCCCGCGAACGTGTACTTCTTCTACGTGCTGGAGCACCGGCACGGCCTGTCCAACGACACGCCCGCGACCTTCGCGTGGATGTGGTTCAAGGGCACCCTCGTGGGCGCCATCGCGCTGACGGCGCTCGTGATCGGCCTGTATGGCCTGGCCCGCCGCGTGCGCCGGTGGTGGCTGGTGCTGGGCGTGCCCGTGGCCCTGCTGATGCTGGTGGCCTCCGCCCTGGA
The DNA here is from genome assembly GCF_003668935.1 of Corallococcus sp. AB032C. Classification (NCBI taxonomy): domain Bacteria; kingdom Pseudomonadati; phylum Myxococcota; class Myxococcia; order Myxococcales; family Myxococcaceae; genus Corallococcus; species Corallococcus sp. AB032C. The sequence goes on from NZ_RAWP01000122.1 coordinate 26,179, forward strand.
CCCGTACCGCGCCCGCCTCTACTACGACCAGACGCCCTTGCAGGAAGGGCCGCTGCGCTCGCGCATCACCGCGCTGATGCGCAAGGCGGACATCACCTTCTCCGACGTGGTGGTGGAGAAGACGTCCGTGCAGTCCAAGCGCATCCAGGCGTACTTCGCCGGCCAGGGCCCCACTCGCACCATCGTCATCAACGACGTCATCCTGAGTGAACTCGCGGAGGACGAAGTCCTGGCCGCGGTGGCGCACGAGGCGGGCCACGTGAACGAGCCCCGCTGGCCCGGCCGCATCTTCTCGTCGCTCGCGCTGCTGGCCCTGCTCTTCCTCATCGACCAGTTGCTGCGCCTGTCCGCCCGCCGGGGCTGGTGGGGCATCCAGCGCTCGGGCGACATCCGCACCCTGCCGCTGATCTCGCTGGGGGTGTTCCTCCTCATCACGCTCGCGGCCCCCGTGGCCGGGGCGCTCTCCCGCGAGCGAGAGCGTGAGGCGGACCGCTACGGCCTGAACCTCACCGGCGACTCCAGGGCCTTCCGCCGCATGCTGGTGAAGGCTGCCCGGGTGAACAAGATGGACCCCGAGCCGCCCCGCTGGGTCGTGCTCAAGGGCATGAGCCATCCCCCCATCGGGGAACGGCTCGCCGCGCTCGACGCGCCCTGAAGCCGCTTTCAAGAAGCCGCCGGTGGATGGGCCTCCACTCCACTCCCCCTCGCCATCCAGGCCCACCCTCCGGCCGGCCGCCCCCGGACCGCTCCCCAACTGTCCGGTGGCACATCCGTCTTGAATCGTCTCTCCCTTCAACCGCTCACGTCGGCGGAGCGCCCTCCTTCAGCTTCTCCACCGCCACCAGGGTGATGGCCTTCACCAGGGCCTTCGCGCGGCGTCCCGCGGACGTCTCGCCATGCGGGTCGACCTCCACCGCGTTGGCGATGTCCGTGAAGCCCTGCCGCTCGCCCCGGCGCAGGTGCAGCTCGCCCCGGCCCGTCAGCGCCACGGGGTTGCGCGGATCTCCGGTCAGCGCGTGCGTGTACTCGGTGAGCGCGTCCTCCACCCTCCCGAGCTTCTGGTACACGGTGCCCAGCGCCGCGTGCGCCGCGGAGTCCTTCGGGTTCCCCTCCACGAGCCCCTCGAAGAGGATGCGCGCCTCCTCCAGCCGGCCCGCCGCCGCCAGGTCGCAGCCCACCTGCGCGATGGCCTTCGCCTCCTCGAAGGTCATCCCCTCCACCTCCGCCCAGGTCGTCTCCCCCCGCGCGAAGGCCTTCAGCCTGCGCGCCGTGCCGGTCTCCATCGTCAGTCCCTCGCCGCCTTCGTGCTTGATGATGCGTCCCATGGCGGCCCTCACGCGCTGCGCAGGTTGGAGATGGCCGTCTTCGCCATCTCGTTGAACTTCGACGACATGTTGCTCATCAGGTCGAACATGGCCTTGCGCTTCTCCATCAGCGTCTGAAGCCGCAGCTCCAGCTCCTGCATGCTCGTGTCCAGCTTCGCGCCGCGCGCCTTGTCCGAGCCGCTGGTGCCCAACGTGGCGCGCTCCTCGCGGGCGCTGGCCATCTCGTTCATCACGTCCAGCAGCTCGTCGTCGGTGTCCTCGGTGATGCCCATGAGCAGGGCCTGCACCTTCTGCTCGATGCTCAGGTTCGGGTTGTCCACGATGTCGCGCGCCCGTGAGCCGCCCGTGCTCCGGCCGCTGCCGCTCGACGGCTTCGCCACCGAGTCCAGCTCCGCGTCCAGGTCCTGCCAGCTGGTGACGCCATCCCGGCCGCCGCTCGCCGCCATCTCCAGGCGGTGCCAGTACTCCGGGTGGTCCGTGAAGAACTGCGCGGCGCGCTTGAGCGTGGAGGACGCCGCCGGGCTGTCCAGCACCGCCTCCAGGTCCGCCATCGTCAGCTTGCCGTCCTTCGTGCCCTTCGCCGTGTCGAAGGTGTCCCAGTTCTCGTCCAGCACCTGGAGCGCGTCGGCGTACTCCTGGAGGTCCGGATCCACCGCCCCCGAGC